>JAZRXA010000052.1:0-12311 GCA_045599965.1 Lachnospiraceae bacterium
TTTCGATGTGCAAGAAAGTTTATATGCCGCTTACTGGTGGTAAAGATGAAAAGGAAAAGGTTTATGAGTTCAAGGAGTATTTTGAAATTCGCAACAGGACTGATCTATTAAAGAAAATTTCTGGAGCGCAGATATAGTTGGTTCCTCGCTCCCGCAGGACATCTCCCATACTTCGCAGGTACTCCCTAAAAAGGGTCCTCCTGCTCGCATGGTGCCTTCCTGCTCGCGCGAGGAACAATACAATTAGCAATGCCTTGCTCCCGCAGGACATCTCCCATACTTCGCAGGTACTCCCTAAAAAAGGGTCCTCCTGCTCGCATGGTGCCTTCCTGCTCGCGCGAGGAACAATAAAAATCATTACTTCTACAGATGATAACAAAGGAGACGATATGGTTGAGGTTGAAGAATTAAGAAGACGAATTGTAAGCAATGCTGACATAACGAGAAATTTAAGCGATGACGATTTAAGAGAAATCATCACGCAGATGGTCATAGATGAGTTTAGAGATTGTCATTTATCACTAAAAGAAAAAATGCAAATGAGCAAGGACCTTTTTAGTAAGATTAGAGGCCTTGATGTTTTGGAAGAGCTTTTAGCAAACGACAACATTACTGAAATTATGATTAATGGCTATAAACAAATTTTTGTTGAGATTGATGGAAAGATTAATCGGTATGATAAGTCTTTTTCATCTAAAGAAAAACTTCTAGACATTATTCAAACAATTGTGGCGAAGGCAAATAAAAGAGTTAATGAGTCGAGCCCTATAGTTGATACGAGACTAGAAGATGGATCGAGAGTTAATGTTGTGCTAAACCCAATTGCAATAAATGGACCGGTTGTAACTATTAGAAAGTTTTATAAAAAGGCTTTAACAATGGAGGATTTAATTGCGTACGAATCCATAACAAACGAGGCGGCACAATTCTTAAGAAAACTAGTAATTAATGGTTACAACATCTTTATTAGTGGCGGCACTGGATCTGGGAAAACAACATTCTTAAATGTTTTATCTAATTATATTCCAAAGGATGAAAGAATAATTACGATTGAAGATTCAGCGGAGTTAAAGCTAGAACATGTTGAGAACTTAGTTAGCCTTGAGTGTCGCCCCGCTAACACAGAAGGTGAAAACGAAGTTACGATTAGAGACTTGATAAAAACCTCTCTTAGAATGAGACCAAATAGAATTGTTGTTGGCGAGGTAAGAGGGCCCGAAGCGTTAGATATGTTGCAGGCGATGAATACCGGCCACGACGGAAGCTTGTCGACGGGACATGCAAATTCTCCTTTTGACATGCTAACTAGATTAGAAACCATGGTTAAGATGGCAGCAGATATCCCCCTAGAAGCCATAAGAAACCAAATAGCATCTGCCATTGAAATCATGGTTCATCTAGGAAGATTAAAGGATGGCTCAAGAAAAGTTCTTGAAATATCCGAGATTGTAGGATGCGAAGACGGACATATTATTTTAAGTCCGATTTTCCGATATAAAGAAGCTGACGAAGAAAAGAAAGCTAATGGCGCAAAAGGACAATTAGAATTTACCGGAAATGCTCTTAGAAAAAACAAAGGAATTATAAGTAATTATGACTAAGGAAAAGGAAGTTAAAACAAAATTATATACGCCACAAGATAGGCTAAAAGAAGCGGGAATGGATTTACTGTTTCTTGCAATCTTGTATTTATTTTTTAAGTCCGCGTTCATATTGCTTATTCTACCGATTTGCATTTTCTTTTATCACAAAATTAATCGAAAAAAATTAATGAAAAGATATAAAGAAAAAATCGCATCGGAGTTTAAGGACTTTCTAATTTCTTTAACGGCGTCTTTAAGAGCTGGCTACTCTATTGAAAACGCGATTAACGAAGCACACAAAGAAATGGTAGTCATGTTTGGAGGCGAAGCCCCCATAACGCTCGAAACCGAAAAAATGATTAATCAAATTTCACTTGGGATTCCCGTGGAAAATGCCCTTGAGGAATTTTCCGAAAGAAGCCAGGTTGAAGATATAGCAACATTTACTTCGGTTTTGAAAATTGCTAAAAGAACTGGCGGTGACATGGTAGAAATTATTAAAAAAACAACTTCCGATATCACGGCGAAGATTGATACAAAAAATGAAATAGAAGTTTTAATCAGTCAAAAAAGATTGGAACAAAACATTATGTCTATAATGCCGCTCGCCATAATTCTTTACGTTGATTTGACATCAAAGGGGCTCCTTGATCCGCTCTATGGAAACCTAAAAGGAGTATTGATAATGACAGGGTGCCTTATCCTTTATGCTATCGCATATCTTATAGCTCAAAAAATTATGAACATTGAGGTTTGAAATGATTTACGTATATGCAGCAATCATCATATTTATTTTTATCTTCATGCTTACAAGTGCTAAATACAAAAAAGAGGAATTTAAATCTTTAAGCAAAAAGGAACATAAATTAAAAATTCTCTATCCGTTGTCTGCAAAAATTATTGATTTATTCAATAGAAAAAATAAAAAACAAAAAAATAAAAATAAAAATAAAAAAACCGAACTTATGTTAAAGCAGATGCATGTAAAGGAGAATGTTGAAAAAGAAAGTTTTATTTATCAAATTCAAAAAGTTTCGATTGCAATTTTAATTGTGTTCGGAGCATGCGCGATAGGACTTTTAGTATGTATATCAAACGAAAGCTTAGGAGTTGTTAGAGAACTTTTAAGGAACGAACCCGGGAAAGGAACGGCTAATTATTCTTTGGAAGCACATTACGACGGAAAGAGCGAAGACATAGATATACCAATCGATGAATACAAATATACGGAGAATGAAATCAAAAAGAAATTGGATTCAAGCGTGGAAAAAATTAAATCCGAGATCCTTAACGGAAATGAAAGTTTAACGAATGTTAACAAGCCTTTGAATTTGATTTCGGAATATGACCAGATAAAAATTTTTTGGGAGATAGAAGACTCAAATGTGATTGGCTACAACGGGGAAATTAAAGAGGAATTAAAAGACGACGAAAAAATTGAAGTTAATCTTTTTGCCACACTTTCATTTTCGGGCAGCACGCAAATTGTGGAAATACCAGTTGTAATTGTTCCTAAAACGTTGACAAGCAAAGAAAAATTAATCAATGAAATTAAAAATGAGATTAAAGATTCTAATGATGAGTATGAAAAGAACGTAAAGCTTCCAACGAAAATTAATGGAAAGAATATAACTTTTGAGAAAAAGGTTTCGACTAATGAAAGTGCGTTTTTAATTTTAGGGATTATTGCCCTCGCTGTAATTTTTATTGGATATGACAAAAGTCTTGAGAAAAAAGTGAAAAAGAGAAATGAGCAAATGAATATGGACTTTGCAGAAATCGTTTCAAAACTGGGTATTCTTTACGAGGCTGGACTTTCAATAAAAATGGCGTGGGAGAAAATTGTTGTAGACCAAGAAATGAAAAAGGAAGAAAGGTTTGCATACAAAGAGATGCGACTTACGCTCGAGAAAATAAAAAATGGTATGAGCGAAAGAGAAGCCTATCAAGACTTTGGAAAGAGATGTGGCATTCAGCAATACATAAAATTAGGAAATATATTAGAACAAAATGTTTCTAAAGGTACAAAGGGCATGAAAACATTGCTAGCGAGTGAAGTTATAGAGTCATTTGAAAATAGAAAGCGACTCGCCAGAAAGAAAGGCGAAGAAGCATCTACAAAACTATTAATTCCAATGATTATGATGCTTGTCATTGTAATAATTATTATCGCGGTGCCCGCTTTGATGTCAATTAACTTATAAATAAAAGGAGGATGAAATATGGTAACAAGTTTTTTCTGGAAAATAAAAAACTTCTTCGGCGACGAAGAAGGTATCGGCGTCGTTGAAGTAATATTAATCCTGCTTGTATTGGTAGGATTGGTAATTATTTTTAAGGATCAGATAGTAAGTCTGGCAAAAAGTATTTTCTCAAATATCAATAGCCAGGTTAATACTATATAGTCTTAGGTACATTCGGCCGGATGAAAAATTCCCTCAAAACATGCAACTTAATAAAACATAGATCGCTTTTTAAACCTAGAAAATTAAAGTCTAGCATTACGATATATCTTCTTTTAATGCTAGTGTTGGTGTTGGCGCTGATTTGTACCCTCGCTGAATCCGGCCGGGTCAGCGCTATGAACGCCAGGTTAAGAAGCATAACTTATATGGCAGCAGATTCCATTTTTGCGGAATATGCGCAGCCGATGTTTGACGAATATGGAGTGTCGTTTTTGTGGATGGATGAAGAATCATTAACAAATAAGTTTAATAAGTATGTATCTGAAAATCTTAATGTTGAAAGTACAGGTCTTAAGCAAAGCTTAAGCCTTTACGGTATGCAGCCGATAGGGTCTGAACTTAAAAGCGTTGTTTGGGCAACCGATGATAATGGTTTGATTTTTGCTGACCAAGCATGTGAATACATGAAAGCAACATTGGCAGAAGATATTGTAGACAGACGCCTTTCCGGTTTAGATATTTTTTCGCAAGGCGATAAAGTGAAAAACTTTATTGACCGCATAGATAAGTATAAAGAGGTTTTTCTTAGTGTTGAAAAATCTATTGAACAAATTAACGAAAAGGTTAACCAAGCAAAGAACTTAAGCGCAGACCCCAAGGCGATTATTTCAGATATTTCAAACTTGTTGGATGAATATACAGTGACGGGAAGTTCGCAAACAGCAGCGCAGATAAATGCAAAAATAAATCAGCTAAAGAACACCAAAAATCAAATAATAAGTTCTCTCGAACAAGTTAAACAAAAGACAAGCGAATACAATCAAAAAGTTGAAACAGCAAAAGGCGTTGTAAAGACACTTGAGGGCGAACTTAGTTTAGAGAAAGAAGATTATACAGAAGAAATATATGAAATTGTAAAAGGAGAACTTGACGAAATAAAAGCGAAAGCCGGTGCAGATGCGACGGATTATTACAACATAAACGGAAATATGGCGATCACACAAAACTATATTAATGAACTAAATGGACTGGAAAGCTTTTTTAATCTTACTAGTAACGGCATAAATTTTGATAGTGTTGTTACTTATAAAAACGCAATGAGCATGTACCGACAAAAGTTTTCAGATTTCAATATCGACAAACTCGGAATAAATTTTGAAAATATTGAATCGCAAAAAGAAAGCAGCTCGTTTATTGATTCTATAGAAGCCTTGTTTCAAGGCGGTGTGCTTTCGCTTGTTGCTGGCGAGATTTCAACAAAGGGCATCGAAACAAAGGAACTACCTTCTAAAACGATGGTAAAGGTTGAAGAACCGGCAGCAGTAAGTTCTAGTGAAAAGAATGATAACGTTGTATTGGGACTTGCCGGCGCAACAGCTCAAAAGGTTTTGCTTAGCGAATATGTTTTAAAAAATTTTGGAAATTTAAGAACCGTTAAAGAAGAAAGCGCTTTGGATTATGAGGCGGAATATGTGGTTGTAGGAAAAGGTTCGGACAGAGAAAACTTAGAAGCGGTGCTTGCGGATATTGTTTTAATCCGAAGCAGCATGAACCTTATAAGTCTTCTAAAGGATGAGCAAAAAAAGAGCGAAGCTCTTGCGCTTGCAACGGCAATTATTGGATTTACGGGGCAACCAATTTTTATTGAGATTGTTAAGTATGTAATTTTGTCGACATGGGCATTAGCCGAGAGCATTGCAGATGCAAAAGCTCTAGTTGACGGCAAAAAAGTGCCTACGATTAAGTCGGCCGCCCAATGGAATGTTTCTATAGCAGGGCTTAAAAATTTTGGTAGCGAGCAGATTGTTAGTAGAGATTGTGAAAGCGGCTTAGCATACGAGGATTATTTAAGACTTTTGCTTGTTACTCAAAACACAGGCAAACAATGTTTTAGAGACATGGATATTATTCAGGCAAACATGTGTAAGCGTGAGCATGCAGACTTTAGATTTAAGGATTGTATTGCTTCGATAAAAATAGAGACAGCTTTTAGAGCAAATCAAGTTTTTGTTGCTTTTCCATTTATTAGTCAGCAGCTTGATTTTGTAGGTGGCGGATATGCCTTTAAATATTTACAAGAATACTCTTATTAGTAAAGGAAAATGCCTTTGTGAAAGGTACTATATTAAATATCAGAAAAATAAAAAATAATGGACTTCACTCAAAAAAAGCAATTTATTCTAATCCCATAACAAAGGCATTTCCCCTTGCCAACAAAACGCTTAAGTCGAGTTTAACTATAGAAGCTGCAATTGCGCTTCCGCTCTTTATTTTCTTTGTGATCGGCGTCACATATTTCTTAATTATTATTTCTTTGCAAACTAATATCCAGGTAGGCATAGACGAAGCTGCAAGAAGCATTGGAAAGAAAGTTTATTTAGCAAACAATCTTGAAAATGTCTATGAAGATTTAAGAAATGACGGCGATGAAAACGAGACTGAAAAAAACTCTAACAAAAACAATGCAGAGCTTGAGGATGTCGACGAAGAAACAAAAAGTCTTGTAGCTACAGGGCTGAATCCTTTAACAATAAAAACATGGATTCTAAAAGGCAATCTCTTTGAACGCGTTTCAAAGTCAAAAATCATTGGTGGAGTAACAGGATTTCGCACGGACAAATCTAGTTATAACGAAGATGAAGGAATTTTAGATATTGTCGTGAACTATACATACAATATTCCGTTCCTACCAAAAACACTTGCGAATCTAAATTTTGTTCAACGCTCTAAGACACATGTATGGACTGGAAGAGAAATAAAATTAGGAATAGATGGAACTAGCGCAGAAAGAAGGATCGTTTATATAACTCCAACGGGAACGGTTTACCACACATCGAAATCTTGCCCGTTCTTAGATTTGTCAATTCAGATGGTTGATTATTCAAGGGTAAATTCTTTGAGAAATAAAAGTGAAGGCAAATATTATCGGTGCTCAGATTGCGCCAAGGGCAAGGCGCCAGCAATGGTTTATATAACTGATTATGGAACGAAGTGGCATAGTAATCCAAATTGCTCAGGGCTAAAAAGGACAATAATAGAAAAAGATATTTCTGAAATTGGAGATATGCATATGTGCTCTAAATGCGCCGCAGGAGAAACAGCGATGGCAAATGAAAACATTAGCGAACCGGAACATGAAAACGAGGAAGAATAATGGAAATCTTAAAAACGATATTAAAAATATTTATGCTACTTTTCCTGTTTGCAGCCGCAATCATTGATTACCGAAGAAAAGAAATTCCAATCTATTTGCCAATAGCTGGATTTGTTCCCGCACTTGCGATTTCTCTTATCACCCAAAACTTAGGCGTTTTGGAAATTGTGTTGGGCGTCGGAATTGGCGCGGTCGCACTGCTTTTAGCAAAAATAACAAAACAAGCAATCGGGTACGGAGATGGAGCTGTTCTAGTTTGTACGGGCGCCGCGCTAGGGTTTGCAAAAAACTTAGCAATGTTACTAATAGCACTTGTTATTGCTGCCTGCACATGCGCACTTTTAATGTTTCTTAAACGAAAAAAGAAAAAAGACAGCATCGCGTTCATTCCATTTTTGCTTAGCGGTTATGTCGCAACAATTGCGTTGTTTGTATAAAAAGGAGGATGTATGAAAAAGAAAAAATTAAAAGGAAGTTTCACAATAGAGGCGGCGGTGATTGTGCCGGTGGTGATGGTTGTAATTGTGGGGATGATTTTTATTGCGTTTCTTGTACATGACATGGTTACGATGGATGCGCTTAACACATATATGATTATAGAAAACGCCAACAAGTACAACGAAAGTGAAGACATCATAAAATCAGACCTTCAAGATAGGCTAAACTCAGGTCTTATCATCACAAAAAATATTAATGTTGAAACCAGTAAAAGATCTGACGGAATAATTGTAAAAAGTTGCGGTAATTTTTCTCTACCATTTCCGGCACTTTCAGAGCTGTTTGGAGCCAATGTTGTTAACGAAAGCTCGCAAATTACAGTAACAAATTTAGATGGGCGAGGTTCGCTGCTGAAAAACAAAGCCATTGTAGATGGGATAAAAAAGATTGGAGATGAAAAAAATGAACATTAACTTTAGAAAAAACATAACGAAAAGTTACATGGTAATTGAGAATGTTAAAAAATTTTCGACACAAGACTTTGAAACAAAAATGATTCTTAGCAACAAAATCAATATGCTTCTCGATAGCGACTACGAAGTCATTGACGACAAAGTTAATTTACTATATGACATTTCTTCAAAGCAGGCGTTTTCAAAAATTCTTGAGATTACCAAATTAAACTTTGAAAGTTTGCGAGCGTTCATCTTTGCACTGAAAAATCTTGCGGAAGCAATTGACGAGTATCTTCTAGATGCAAACAATGTAATTTTAAAAGAAGGTTGTATTTTTTCTGACATGCACTGCCGCGAATTTGCGTTTTGTTATTATCCATATTATCAAGGCGACTTTACAGTTGAATTAAAAGAATTGTTTAACAAAATCTTAAACGTAATAAATTATAATGACGAAAAAGCAGTTCGCTTAGCATATCGCCTAACAACAGAAGTCCAAAATGAAAATTTTGTCATTGGCAATTTGCTTGATTGTTTTGACGATATTTCAGATAGTCTCGAAACCGCCAATGATGATTTAGAGGATTTGCCAATAGAAGTTTTTGAATATATAACAAACAACCCAGTAGTACCAATGCTTGCAGAGGAGGATTTTAATACTTTTGCGGCATTCGAAGAAGATGATTTTGTATATGAAAACATACAGTGGAAAGAGCCACGAGGAAATCACTCTCATAAGCGAGCACCAAAAAAGAACAACAAAATTATAGAATTAGACGAACCAGAAGAACCATCACTGTTTGAAAAGATTGCAATTTATGTTAAAAATAAAGACTTCTTTGAAATAATTGATGACATTGACAATGGAGATATTTTCAAAAATATTAAAGATGTTGTTTCGCAAGACAGATACATTTCGCCAATGAGGCGAAATATTACGCCCGTGCAACCAGGCTTTCAACCCGCATTAGAAGGAATTCCAACAAATGCCTTCACATTCAAAAATCTTTCCGACAATTTTGAATTTGATAAACCACAAGATGGGACGGTTTTGTTAGGCAAAACAGAAAACAGAAGCAGACGGCTTGTAGGAGTCAACGCCTCGGCGGGGCAGTTTTATGAAATAAATAAGATGCCCTACACGATTGGCAAAAACAATGACAAAGCAGATGTGCTAATTAATTCTCAAACAATCTCGCGCCTGCATGCGCGCATCTATGAAGAATCTAAAATTAATGGAAAGTATTCCATCGAAGATCTTAATTCCACAAACGGAACATTTGTAAATTATAAAAGAATCGAGCCTTATCAAAAGGTTCCTATCGCAGTGGGCGACATTATATGTTTCGCAGACGAGGAGTTCTGTTTTAAATAGCTGTCGTTGATAATCTCTTTACACTCTATTAAAATATAGTTAAACATATTTTAGGAGTGCGAACATGATATCACATACAGCGAAATTAGTTATTAGTATTATTCTTAGTGTTATTGCAATTGTTTTATTTATCGTGCTTAAAGGGCGTGTTAGAAGAAACACGATGATTGCAATGCTTCTTTGCACAGCGGGCGACATCTTTATGATCGATACGTTTCATATGGGTGATGTTTCAACCTATCCCGGTGCTGCATTTTTTATCGCAGCGCATATCGTATACGCGATAACATTTATAAAAGTGTCTAAAGAAAAAGGCTACAAGATGAAAAATGCCGGAATGATAAGTGGAATTATCGTTACGGTTTTAGGTGCAGCCTTTTTAGCAGCGGCAATGTTTATTAAAACAGGAAAGATGCAAAGCATGTTCCTTCCGCTTCTTATTTACATAGCTATTATCGGATGGAATCTTAGTTGCCAATTTTCCTACGCAGTTTCAGAAAAAGGACTTCGTTACTTTTTAATTGTCGGAATGCTGCTCTTTTTAATCTCAGATATCACAATATTCCTTGCGATGGTAAATGTTATGCCAGAACATAATGATTTCGTGTGGCTTACATATATTCCAGCACAACTTATATTGATTCTATTCAACTCAGACTTTAAGAAACAAATTTCATAATAGGGAGACAGCGCGGTGAACAAAATCAATTATTTTAGTTTTGGAAATGGAAGCAAGCCATTTGTTATGTTGCCAGGAGCTAGCATAGAATCGCTTGTATTAAGCAAAGATGCAATTGCGTCTGCTTTTTCATCTTTCGAAAAAGACTACACGGTGCACTTTTTCGACTACATTGAAGACATATATGAAGGGACCACAGTTGAAGACCTTGCCGAAGATGTTGCAGAAAAAATGAACGAGCTTGGGCTAAAGAACACGTATATGTTTGGCTGTTCATTAGGCGGATGCATCGCGCAATGTCTTGCAATAGATCATCCTAAATTGGTAGGCAAACTTATTCTTGCATCATCATATTCAAAACAAAATGATTACACTAAAAAAATTTTTTCTGAATGGGAAGCCCTTTCAAAAAATGGCGAAGGCATCTTATTAACAAAAAACATGCAAAGTGTAATTTATTCTGCAGAGTTTTATGAAAAGTTTAAGGATGAGTTCAAGGCATTAGAAACTAATGGAAGCAAAGAAGAAATAACTCGCTTTGCTCATGTTTCGCGAGCACTCTTAAACTTTGATAAATATGAGGAGTTAAGCAAAATCAAATGCGAAACGTTTGTAATAGGCTCATTGAAAGACAACACGCTTGGGCCTCAGGCATCAAAAGATATCGCACAAAAACTTAATTGCCCTATTTATTTATATGATGGATATGGACATGCAGTTTACGATGAAGCTCCAGACTACAAAGAAAAAATTGCAAAGTTCTTCGAAGGAGAAATTAGTTAAATATAGTCGACGGGAAGAATGTTTTTTCTGCGGTGCATCAACATATAAGGATATAAAAATATGGTAAAAAAGGTTGCGATTGTAAGTTTATCAGCTGGAACAATTGGCGAAAGTTTTGTTAATCATGAAGTAGAGCTTGGAAAGAAAAGATTAGCAGATTATGGACTAGAAGTAGTTATGATGCCGAATGCACAGCGAGGAATTGAATATGTTAAGGCGCATCCCGAAAAACGCGCTGAAGATTTGCTCTGCGCATTTTCAGATGAGTCTATTGATATGATATTGTGCGCAATCGGCGGGGACGATACATATCGGTTGCTCCCATATTTGTTCGAAAACAATGAGTTAAAAAAGGTAGTGAACAATAAGATCTTTCTTGGATTTTCCGATAGCACAATGAACCATTTGATGCTTCATAAAGTTGGCTTGAATACATTTTATGGACAATCTTTTTTGTCAGATGTGTGTGAATTAGAAAACACGATGCTTCCTTATACAGCACATTACTTTGAGGAATTAATTAATACAGAAAAGATAAAAGAAATTAGACCTAGCGATTTTTGGTATGAAGAACGAAAAAACTGGTCTGTACCAGTTGGAACGCCACGAATAAAGCATCAAAACAAAGGATTTGAATTGCTCCAAGGAGATTCAATTTTTAGTGGTGAAATTCTTGGCGGATGTCTAGAAACACTTTTTGATATCTTTGATAATTCAAGGTATGAAGATACCGTACAACTATGCGAAAAATATCATCTTTTTCCAAACTTAGATGACTGGAAAGGAAAAATTCTTTTGCTAGAAACTAGTGAGGAACAACCATCTCCTGAGCATTACCGCAACATGTTAAGAACATTAAAGAAAACAGGCGTATTTAGTGTTGTGTCAGGAATAATTTGCGGAAAGCCGATGGATGAATTGTATTTTGAAGAATATAAGCAAATCATTGTTGAAGAGGTTGCAAACAAAGATCTTCCAATCGTTGCAAACATAAATGTTGGACACGCGGCTCCTAGATGCATTATCCCATTTGGTGTTAATGCTACTGTAAATATTAATGAACAAAGAATTAGTTTCGAGGTTTAGAAAATCACCCACCTCGCCGGTGTGACCGCCAGCTCCATATATTAATCCAAAATAAAATATTTTTTTAAAATTTATAAACTAAGGTGGCGCTCGAAAGAACATGTACTGTTGGTCAAAGTCAGCCGCCGTAAGTAGCGAAGGACGGCGCAGGGCCCTACTTAGCCCAAGCGCCGTCAACTTCGCGAGCCATGCAAACCTAAGAATAATTTCTTAAATAGGTTTGCATTTTATTATTGTAACGCGAAGCTAGCGGTGCCAGCGCTAAAGATGGGCGCGCACCTTGCTTCGCTATTTACGGCAGCTGACTTTCGTTCGCCAAAACATCTTCGTCCGCCTGCTGCCTACCTTGATGA
>JAZRXA010000053.1:0-23531 GCA_045599965.1 Lachnospiraceae bacterium
CTGTAATATCGGAACCATCGGCCATGTTGACCATGGTAAAACAACCTTAACAGCTGCTATCTCTAAAGTTCTGGCAGCAAAAGTTGCCGGCAACGCAATTACAGATTTCGATAAGATCGATAAGGCTCCGGAAGAGAAAGAGCGTGGTATCACCATTAACTCTGCTCACGTTGAGTACCAGACCGAAAAGAGACACTATGCACACGTTGACTGCCCCGGTCATGCTGACTATGTAAAGAACATGATCACCGGTGCTGCTCAGATGGATGGCGCTATCCTCGTAGTTGCTGCTACCGATGGTGTTATGGCACAGACTCGTGAGCATATCCTTCTTGCTCGTCAGGTAGGCGTTCCTTACGTTATCGTATTCATGAACAAGTGCGATATGGTTGACGATCCCGAACTTCTTGAGCTGGTTGACATGGAAATCCGTGAGCTGCTCAATGAGTACGAGTTCCCGGGCGATGATACTCCTATCATCCAGGGTTCAGCTCTTACGGCTCATGAAGATCCCACCTCTGAGTGGGACGACAAGGTTATGGAGCTTATGGCTGCAGTTGATTCTTACATTCCCGATCCTCAGCGTGAGACAGATAAGCCTTTCCTTATGCCTGTTGAGGACGTATTCACAATTTCAGGTCGTGGTACCGTTGCTACCGGCCGTGTAGAGCGTGGTGTTATCCATGTTGGTGATGAAGTTGAAATCGTTGGTATCAGCGATGATACTCGTAAGACTGTTGTTACCGGCGTTGAGATGTTCCACAAACTCCTTGACGAAGGTCAGGCAGGTGATAACGTTGGTCTTCTTCTTCGTGGTGTTGACCGTAACGAGATCGAGCGTGGTCAGGTTATTGCTAAGCCCGGTTCAATCACTCCTCACCAGAAGTTCACTGCTCAGGTTTACGTTCTGAGTAAGGAAGAGGGTGGCCGTCATACTCCTTTCTTCAATAACTATCGTCCACAGTTCTATTTCAGAACTACTGACGTAACAGGTGTTTGTAACTTACCAGATGGCACAGAAATGTGTATGCCTGGTGACAACATCGAAATGACAATTGAACTTATTCACCCAATCGCTATGGAACAAGGTTTAGGCTTTGCTATCCGTGAAGGTGGACGTACAGTTGGTTCAGGTAAAGTTGCTTCAATTATTGAATAATTTGAGCGTAAGACGAGCCGAACAATAAACTAATAAAAATCAGGTGGAACCATTTATGGGACCACCTGTATTTTTTTAACTTATTATTCGGTTTTATTTCAAATTTCTTCGTAAAATTTTTCCGTTAGAAGTGCGTGGAATTTCATCTATTTCTTCATAGAAGAGAGGAACCTTAAAGGATTCCATATGATTTAATAGCCAATCTCGAATATCAGCAACTAAAAACTTATAGCCTGGCGCAACCTTTATAAACAACTTTGGAACATTTCCTTTAATTGGGTCATGGACTGGCACACAAGCACAGTCTGCAACCATTGGCATTTTCTTTGCAATATCTTCGATTTCTTCCGGAGACACTTTTTTTCCTCCAATATTAATTACATCTCCGGCTCTTCCTAATAGAATAACATCGCCGTCTTCATCAATATAGGAAATATCGTTAGAATATAGGACACCATCAATCAAAACTTTTTTTGTTTCTTCTGGATCATCTAAATATCCAACCATGTTCATGGAGCCTTTTGAAGCTAACAATCCTGTATGTATAGAATTAGAGGTGATTTCATTTTTATTATCATCGACAATTAAAATTTCGGCATTAAAGGTCGGCTTACCGATGCAATTTTCTTTGTCTAGAGTATGGTTAAACTCATAACAACAAATACATCCACTTTCAGTGCTTCCATAAATGTTATAAAGATTTGCATTTGGAAGTAAACGACGAATCCAATCTTTGTCCGATTTCATAAGTGGAGCAGATCCAAATTGAATATAACGGATGCTATCGCTATATTTAGCTAGATTGTCTTTTGAAAGCCGTAGCAAAACGGAAAGAGCTGATGGAACCAAATCTAAAGAATTAACACCATAGTCATCCATATTGCAGAAAAAGCGGTTAACATCCATAATGCTTCCCAGCAAAACGACAGAAGCTCCTTTCCAAAGGTTGGCATAATATCTTCGAAGACCATGAGAATGGTTCATCGGAGACGGAATCATTTCTACGTTGTCAGATTGAATATCTATGCTATAAGCAACGTTCTGAGCTAAAGCAATGTCATTTTTATGGGTTAAAACAATGCCTTTTTCTTTGCCAGTGGTTCCAGTACTAAACAAAATTTCACTAACTGTATTTAAATCTGGGAAAGGAAAACTTTTTTCTTCGTTGTGCAAATGTGCAACAATAGTTTCGTGGTTAACTATTACATTCGAACACAAGTCTATCTTCCCAGTCATTTCCTCGATATCTGCAAGAGCTTTGCATAGAATATTAGTATCTAATTCATCAGTATTGTTTTTTATAATCAAAGTAGCTTTAACCCGAAGGGCTAGAGAAGTTATTTTTTCAGTTGCACAGCCTTTTTCTAATGGAATAAAAACAGCATTAAGTAGATGCAAAGCTAGTTCTGAAGCTAGATAGGAAATAGTTTGACTAGCCTCTACAACAACGAAAGAGCCTTCACAAACACCCAAATTTTCAAAAACCATAGCCATTTTAATAATTTCGTTTGCATATTCTTTATAAGTCATGCTACGCAAATCATCGGCCAGGCAAAGTTTGTCAGGCGTTTTTTTGGCATATTGGAAAACTGCTTCAACAATAGACTGAATCATAGATTATCCTTTCAGATAGTGCTGAACATTGGCCAGAATTTCATTAACAGATAACCCAAAATAGTTGTAATAACGATGGCCAAAATCTCAAAGAGAATTCCTTTCTTCAGCATATATTTCGGCTTTAGGCCATAGCCAACAGGAATGGCACGTATAGATGTCGGAAGTAAATAAGAAAGGTTAATTCCAATAGCAGTAATGTATATATATGGAATTGGGTTTCCACCAATTCCCTGAATAATGCTAATTACAATAGGAGTTACCACCGATGCGGTAGCTGTGTTGCTGGTAACATCGGAGAGTAAGATAGTAATAAGTGAGATAATAAATATTGTTCCTAAACCGCCTGTAAGGTTTGCTTTAGATACGGCTTCACCAATCATATCAGCTGCGCCACTTTCGTTAATTAAGGTTCCTAAAGCTAAGCCACCTGCGAAAACAAATATCATTTCCCATACAACCTTCACTTGAGCGCTCTTCCATTCAATTAGTCTTGTTCCATTTTTACGCGTAAACATAAAGGCGAGTAGGGCACAAACAGCAAAGGAATAAGCTGGTTTCAGGCCAGGAAGAATATCCTGGTACAAATTACGTGTGAAGGAAAGTAAAGTAGCTACAATAAATAGAACTAAAGCAATAATCTCTTCTTTTTTCATTGGAGGCATTTTCTTATATTCCTGAATGAAAAATTCTCGTGAACCAGGTAAAGTATCGCCCTTTTTACAAAATAGGAAAAGTAATAGAATATTGCCAATAGTCAATATTATAAAAATAGGTAAGAAACGAATGATCCACGAAGAGAACATATATTCTTGGCCAGTTACTTGAGCTAGATAATCAGTAATAACAAGGTTCATGGCACCACCTAAAGGAGTTAAAAGACCTCCAACGCCGATGGCATAAACGATAGTTAAAAGAATTAAAGAGCCCTTCTTGCTGGTGCGTATGTCTTTTTCGCCGACATAGTTCAGCATAGAAACAGCTATTGGAACAATAGCCGCGCATACAACTGCATTCGGAATAATAGCAGATAAAAGCGCACAAAGAACAAACCAGAATGCAACCTGAGTACGCATTTTTTCTCCAATTAAAGATAGAATCTTTGCGGAAATACGATGATCAAGTCCAGTTTCAGTCCATACGGCCGTAAGAATAGAAGCACTGAATAAGAGCACAATAGTCTCAGAAGCATAGTTAGCAATTACTGAAGACATAGGAGCCATTGCAATCAATGCATTTACGCAGACAGGAACTAAGGCAGTTACAGCAAAATCTACTGGTGCCGTAACCCACCAAAACGCTGTCCATAAAACAACGCCTATTGCTCCACGAGCTGCAACCGTTGAAAACAAGGATTCAGGTAAGAAAAACAGACACAGTAAGAAAAGAACTGGTCCGATTATAAGCGGAATAAGTCTCTTTTTCATTGTAGCACCTCAATCATTTCCCAGATGGCTTCAATGGATTGAAAATATTTCGGCTGAATATATTCCATAGAAATCGAAATATCAAATTCCTCCTCTAAAAGGCCAATTAGCGTTACAATGCTAACAGAATCCATGAGGCCACTGTCTATAAGTGTTTTTTCTTGGTCAAAATCAATATCAGGCCAGTTTTCTTTTAAAAGTTCTTTTAATCGATCCATATTTTATATCCTTTCAAAATCCGGCATAGATAAAGTCTGCTATATTATGCGTTGGTCCATACATGCCTAAAATTAGTATAATATAAATTGCTGCAAAATAAATAATCCAACGGAAGAAAATATTTTGCTTCGCTATTGTTTCTCGAATATGAATACGTTCTTGTAACATGGAAACAGCCCACAAAGTGATAAAGCCTAAAAGGATAATCACAAAATCTTTTGCTTCCATTCCAAAAGTAAAAATATGTTGGGCATTCAGATTTGAAAAAGCTAGGTTGGAAAAAGTCTGCTTAAAAATACTGAAGGCCGCAGTTACACTTTCTGCACGGAAAAAGACTCTTCCGATACAACATAAAGTAAAAGTTCTAACCATCTGGAAAAGTTTCCAACCGAAAGTATCAGTTTGAATTTTGAGCGCAGTTGTCATTTTCTTAAAGGTACCTTCTAGTATAGTTCCACCAATGATTAAGAACGCATGGAACAGGCCCCAGATTACAAAGGTCCAAGAGGCACCGTGCCATAAGCCAGTACACAGCCATACAATCAAAGTAGGGAAGCAAGTAGCAAATAATTCGCCTGCTTTTTTATTATTTTTTTCCTTCGATTTTTTCTTAACTTTTTTAACCAGTGCAGAAACTGAAATCGGCAGGTAAATATAATCTTTAAACCATCCCATAAGGGACATGTGCCAACGACGCCAGAATTCCGGCATGGTTTTTGAAAAATACGGATGATTGAAATTCTGGGTTAATTTGATTCCCAACATTTCTGAAATACCGGTAACAATGTCAATGCAACCGGAAAAGTCTGCATAAATTTGAATGGAATAAAAAACAGTGGCAACAATAAAAATTACGCCAGTATAGTCTTTCCATCCATTGTAAATAGTATCTACAAATAATCCCAAGCGGTCGGCAATTACCAGTTTTTTTATCAAGCCCCATAATGCCAATTGGGCGCCATATTTTAGATTTTCATAAGAAAAATTTACGCCATTTTCAATCTGCGGTTTAATGGTATCGTAGCGGTCAATTGGTCCTTGAACTACATGTGGAAAGTAAGACAGATAAACAGAAAACAGTAATAGATTTTTCTCTGCCGGATAACGTCTCCAAAAAATGTCCAATAGGTAACTGACTGCCATAAATGTATAAAAAGATATTCCAATAGGTAGTATTATGCGAAAGGTAGGAATAGAAGGAATAGATAAAGCCTTTAGCAGATTGTTCAGGTTATTGGATAAAAATGTGGCATATTTGCATGCAACTAATACGCCAACTATACAAATAAAAGCTAAAATCAAATAAATCCGAGCTTTTGCTTTATAGCTAGTTTTAATTTCTTTGTTTTGTGTGGCTAAAGTACAGTCTTCTAATTCAATTGCTTCTTTTTCCCATAAAGAATTTAGCTTTAGTCCGCACAAATATGTAATTAGAATAGTGAATATAATAAACGGTAAATATTTCGGGGACGTCAAAACAAAGAAGGCGATATTTGCCAACAAAAGGACATACTTTTGCCCCTTCCTGCCTACGATATAATATAGCAGGATGGTTACAGCAGCAAACAACATAAATTGTAAAGAACAGTAATTCATATTAAAGTTTCCTTTTTGGCAAGTCGTTTATTCTTCAGCTGGAACAAAACAATAGCCTAAATAGTTACAGTTTCCGTAAAGTTCTTTGCCATTTTCTACGCGGCTGGCAACGACCGAATAAGTATTAATTTTTTTAGGATTTGCATCTAAGTCCATGTAAGAATAAGTACTATTTAGAGATGCAATTCTTTCCCAATCGCCATCATTTTCCTTTCGATAAAGATAATAGTTTTCTGCATTTTGCAGTGGCTCCCATTCAACCTCAATACTGTTAGTAAAGGTAGTTATTTTAGTGATTTTTGGAGCTGCTAGAGAATTATCTCTTTCACAAAAATTACGTTCAAAATCAAATGTATAAGGCGTAATTAACTTTATATATTCGTCATATGAATTATCCCAGCTATCATCAGGATTAAGACCTCTTTTATCTGTAAAATTATAATTTTCTTTAAGGTAATTACATAACATATTTGTAAATTTGATAGAACCGTGAATGTTAGTATGAGCCCAGTCATAGTAATCACAAGTTGTATCCAGCTGAAGTTCATCAATTGGGTCTGTTAAATTCAGAACTGGAAAATTAGCATTTGCTACTAAGTCAGCCATATAGTTAAGCTGTTCTTGATTTTTTGTTGGTGACATAGGTTGCGGAGAAACTACAAAAAGGACATTTAAATTATTGGTTTTACAATAATCTAAAAGGTCATATAAAACAGCAACTAGATTTTCGTCTATAGCTGACTTGCTTGTAACTGGTTTTGCTATCGGAGTATAGTCTTCCTGGCCAGTTAAATAATAATCATAATACATACTACTTTTATAATCTGGATAATTTTCTGTCAGAAAAACATCATCAATTCGGTCTAAATCAGAGTGAAAACGGATGATGGGAAAGTAATATTCTAGTTTGTCAAAAACTGAGCCAGAAATTTGGCTGGATGCGTTATATATAAACGGTATTTTTTTTAGAGTATCCGGGTAATAATCTACAAGAAAATGAATGGAATTATAAGATAAATTTTCTTTTTTTAACGCATTTAAGGAAATAATATAAAGAGAATCTGGCTGTGCGTCGTGAGCATCTGCTAACATTGCTTTTACAGATTTTGCTGGCATTAAAGACACAGAATAAGAAAAGACTTTATAGCCAGTCTGTTCCCAGGCGAGAAGAGGATTCCAAAAAGCATAAGTTGCGCTAGAACCAATATAAACAGCATCCAAGGAATCTTTTTCCTTTGAAAATGATTTATACATAGAAGCGTTGGAAATCTCACCAAAACGGAATAACTTCTGAACAACGAGAAAACTGCATGCTAAAAGAACCATGAAAACGATTGCTCTAATTATTTTGCGGTTCTTAGACATATTATTCTCTTCCTTATTATATTATTGGTTCAAATAATTATATATTATATCACTTTCTCCTTGCAATATCATAAAAGTAAAATTGCAACATATAAAAAATTGAAAAAAATTGTATTTTTTTTCTTTTTTTATCATTATAATAGTGACACGAGATAATAATAAAGTTAGTGTTTATTAGATAGCAAAAAAGGTATATACTATTAATAATAACAAACAAGAAAGAGGGCATATTATGGTTACAAGAACTTTCCCAGCAACAGACGAAGCTTTTACTGAAGCTAACGCATGGGTAGAAGAAGAACTAGAAAAGCAAGGAGCATCTATGAAAGCTATTATGCAAATAACAGTATGCTTCGAAGAAATTTTTGTTAATGTTGCTCATTATGCATATGAAGGCGAAGTAGGAGATGTTGAGATTACTTTAGATAATGATAATGGAAATTTTTCTATTGCCTTTGTTGATAACGGAAAATTTTTCGATCCACTTGCTAAAGAAGACCCAGATATTACTGCTTCAGCACAAGAAAGAAGTATCGGTGGTCTTGGAATCCTTATGGTAAAGAAAAGCATGGATGAAGTTAACTACGAGTATAAGGATAATAAGAATATCTTTACAATGAAGAAAAATATTTTATAAGGGGACTAATATGGAATTTACAGTAGAAAATGGTGTACTTACTATTAAATTAGTTGGTAGAATTGACACTTCTAATGCGCAAGAAACTGGCGCTAAACTACAACAGATTATAAGTGAAAACGAGCACAGTGAACTTCTTTTAGATGCTGACCAATTAGAATATATTTCTAGTGCGGGACTAAGAGTTGTTCTTGCACTTAAGAAGACTGAAAACAATATGAAAATTCTAAATGTGTCTTCAGAAGTTTATGAAATTTTTGAGATGACAGGTTTTTCAGAAATCATTGATGTTGTAAAAGCCTACAGAAAATTATCTGTTGATGGTTGTAAAGTAATTGGCCAAGGCGCTAAAGGAACAGTTTATAGATATGATGAAGACATCATCGTTAAAGTTTATAACGATTTTGTTGACTTAGATAAAATTAAAAAAGAAAGAGAACTTGCTAAGAGTGCTTTTGTAATGGGTATTCCAACAGCAATCCCTTATGACATTGTTAAAGTTGGAGATAAGTTTGGTTCTGTTTTCGAACTTTTAGATGCCAAGTCTTATTCACAACTTATTGATGAAGATCCAGATAACTTTGATAAATATGTTGGTGAGTTCGTAGACCTTCTTAAAATTATTCATAGTACGGAAGTTGTTAAACCAGATATCCCTAGTATAGAAGATTGGGTTGGAAGATGGAAAGGTCGCGCTCTTCCATGTTTCGATGAAGCAAAACAACAAAAGATTGAAGCGTTACTAGATGGCATAGAAAAGAGAACAACTATGATTCATGGTGATTATCATACGAATAATGTTATGTCATTTAATAACGAAACTCTTTTAATCGATATGGATACATTAGCATACGGTAACCCTGTATATGAACTTGCTAATGTATATATGACAATGGTTGGATTTGGTGAAAAAGATAAAAGTTTAATTGAAAACTTCTTAGGAATTCCTTGCGAAAAAGCTAATAAAGTTTGGAATAAGTTTATCGTTTTATATACTGGAATAGAAGAACCAGAAAAAATAGAAGAAGTTGAAAATAAAGTAAAATTAATTTGCTATTTCCATTTAATGAGTCACTTTATTAATCACGGATATAATGGTGATGAAGAAGCAACACAAGAAATAATTAAATACTATCAAGAAAAACTTGAGGAGCTCTTAGAAAAAGTAGACACATTAAATCTATAAGATTAAACCCAAAAAAGGGCATCGCAAGGTGCCCTATTTTTATTATTCATGGAAGAATCAAGAGCACTAAAAAGAGAAGACCAGGTTATGGATATGACTGTAGGTACACCCTACAAAGTCATTATAAAGTTTGCCATCCCACTTTTTTTAGGAGAACTCTTTCAACAACTCTATAACGCAGCCGATACTTTTATAGTTGGAAAATTCTTAGGCACAGAAGCCTTAGCTGCAGTAGGTTCATCAGGAAATTTAATATTCTTATTTAATAGTTTTTTTATTGGACTTGGTTTAGGAGCCGGAATAGTAATTGCAAGATTTTTTGGCGCTGGTGATGAAAAAAATGTTTCTAAAGCTATCCATACAACCGTTACATTTGGCCTTTTATTAGGAATACTTATGTCAGTACTGGGCGTAATCTTTTCGCCAGGCATATTAAAACTTATGCAAACGGACGAGGCGGTTATGCCGCTAGCAGTTTCTTACTTTAGAGTTTATTTTGCAGGCTCTATAACAGTTGTTATGTATAACTTCTTAAAAGGCATAATGAATGCAGTAGGGGATTCTAAAAGACCGCTTTACTATCTTATATGTTCATCGCTTTTTAATATAGCTTTAGACTGCTTATTTGTAGGAGCTTTCCATTGGGGAGTCTGGAGCGCAGCTTTAGCAACTGTTATTTCGCAGTTATTAAGTTGCATACTTTGTTCACAGCACCTTTTAAGAAAGGGACATGTTTACACAGTAACTATTAAAAAGCTAAGAATGCACAAAGAAGTGCTTAGGCTTATCGTTAGATATGGAGTTCCAACAGGAGTTCAAAACTCTGCAATAGCGTTAGCTAACGTAATAGTTCAAACGCAGATAAATGGATATGGAATGTTTGCGATGGCGGCCTACGGAGCATGTTCCAAAATAGAAGGATTTGCCTTTATACCAGTTACAAGTTTTACTATGGCTATAAGTACTTTTGTTGGACAAAACTTAGGTGCTAAAAAATATGATAGGGCAAAGAAAGGCTCACGTTTTGGAGTTTTGTCGGCAGTTATTATTGCTGAAATAATTGGAGTACTATATTTTACATTTGCTCCAAGCATAATAGGTCTTTTTGATAACTCACCAGAAGTTTTATATTATGGACTTATACAGGCAAGGACGATGACACTGTTTTATGCGATATTAGCTTTCTCACATGCGATTGCATCTGTTTGCAGGGGAGCAGGAAAGGCTTTTGTTCCTATGTTCGTTATGCTCTCAGTTTGGTGCGTATTTAGAACAGCTTATATATTTACGATATCTTACTTTTTCCACGACATAAGGCTAGTTTACTGGGCTTATCCGATAACGTGGGCAATAAGTTCGATTATATATTTGATATATTACCTAAAGTCCGATTGGGTGCATGGATTTGAACAGCAAAGTAGTAAAAGAAAATTATTTAGCAAATAGAGGTTATTATGAACGAATATAAAGATTTAGAAGAAAAAACAATTTCATCAGAAGAAATATATAAAGGAGCACTACTTCATATTTTTAAGGACGAAGTTGAACTTCCTAATGGTGATAAAACTGCGAGAGAGCATTTTATTCATGGTGGAGCAGCGGCAATCGTTGCGCTAACAGACGATGAAAATATTATTATGGAAAAGCAATTTAGATATCCATTTCATCGCGTTATTACGGAAATTCCAGCTGGAAAACTAGACAGTCCACAAGAAGATAGGCTTAAGGCAGCAAAAAGGGAATTTTTAGAAGAGACGGGTTATACAGCAAAGAATTGGGTATGCCTAGGAGACTTTTATCCTTCAGTTGCGTATACAAACGAAGTAATAACTTGCTATCTAGCAACGAATCTAGAAAAAGGCGACCAAAAATTAGATGAAGATGAATTCTTAAATGTTTTTGAGATGCCGTTTAAGGAAGCTGTTAAAGAAGTGCTAGAAGGCAAAATAAATGACGGCAAAACTATTGCCGCCATCTTAAAAGCATATTTTTATCTTAAGGAATTATAAAGAAAGCATTCCAAAATATTTCTCGTGAGCTTCTTTATAGGCTTTTTCGAATTGATTATCTTTTCCTTGGTGAAGTGAAGTAATATATGTATGAGCTAGAGTAGCAACTTCAGGGTTAATTCTAGCGACTACAGCTATACCTACGTTTGAACATGTATCGGAAATTCTTTCTAGGTTTGATAAAACATCCAAAAAATAAATTCCTATATGGCTAGAGCATTCACCGTTACGAAGTCTTCTAAGGTGATTGTCATGAAGAGCATTTACAAGGTCGTCCATAACATCTTCTAAAGGCTCGATAGCTTTAGCAGATTCAATATCTCTAGTTGTAAATGCAAGATAAGTAAGGTCTAAAATTCTGTTTAATAGTTCGGTAGTAACTTTTAACTCATCTTTTGCTGTGTCAGAAAAGCTTGAGTTTGCTTCATAAAGAGTTGTTGCAGATTCACAAATGTTCATCGCATGATCACCTAAACGTTCAAAAGAAGTAGCTAGCTTATTATACTGATCTAATATTAAGATATGTGAATCATCAGTTATATGCTGAGAAAGCTGCATCAAATACTCGCACAATCTATCTGTTAACATATCAATATTATTTTCTTCATCTTCAATCCCTTTAGCGATTTTAGAATCGTATTCTTCAAGAAGAAGTACAGCTTTTTGAATATTATCAATAGAAGATTCGAGCATAGTTTTTAATACATCGAAACAACTATTAAAAGCGATAGCAGGAGTCTTAAAGAATACAGGGTTTAACTCACCAACAAGTGCATCATACTTGCCTTCAGGAGCACTTTTATCCTTAATAATAATCTTACTAAGTTTTTCGTAAACGCTAACAAGTGGAAGAAGCAAGATAGCGCAGCCAAGGTTAAAGATTGTATTAGTGTTTGCAATTGTTCCAGGACTCATAGTCATGTTCCAAAGACCATCAATAAGTCCAAAACCATTTAAGGCTAGCATAACGCCCAGCACTAAAACAGTTTCACTTAAATTAAATAATATATTTACAAGGCCGACTCTTCTAGCATCTGGCTTCGCACCGATAGAACAAACTATTCCAGTTGTGATACAATCGCCTAAATAAATACCAACGATAACGATAAAAGCTGACTTAAACGGAATTGTTCCCGAAAGTGCAAACGCTTGCAAAATACCGATAGTAGCCGATGAACTTTGAAGCAAGAAAGCTACGCCGGCACCTACTAAGTAGCCAAGCCACATATTATCGCCAAGACTTTGGAATAATGAATCAATCATGCCGTTTTCAGATAGGACATTAACGGCAGCAGTCATATTAAGAAGACCTGAGAATAAAATACCAAATCCAATAGCAATGTTTCCAATTGTATTAGAGTTCTTAAACTTTAAGAACATAATACAAATAATACCAACTATTAAAGCGATAGGCGCTAGGGTAGAAGGTTGGAAAATTCTAAGGACTGAGTTAGCTCCAGCTTCGACATCTAAAAGCCTGATGATTTGGCCGGTAACAGTTGTACCAACGTTAGCGCCAATGATTATTCCTAAAGAAGAACGCAAAGAAATAATTCCGGCAGCTACAAGTCCAGAAGTTAAAACAATAGTTGCGGTTGAGGATTGGATAATTGCGGTTACCCCAAGACCCAAGAGGAAGGCTTTAATAGGATTGTTAGTAACTTTCTCCATTACAACCTTTAAGGTTCCAGATGAACCTTCTTGGAGGGTGTCACCCATAAGTCTCATTCCGTAAAGGAACATCGCAAGTCCACCAAGTAATGATATTATGTCAAAAACGCTCATGTAAGTCTTTCCTTTAAAGAAAAAATTAAGCGCAATAAATTATTGCGCTTTTGTGTATTTAAAAGTTTCGGCTCCGTTAGCCTCACGTTTCATTGTAAGAATATTATCTTTAATTGAATAGTTGTATTTAGTTATAATCTTGCCTAAGGTTTCGTCATCATAGTTAAGTAATAGATAACCATCTAGGGTTCCATAAGTAAAGGTAAGATCAAAAACAGTATCAACGCCAGTTCCATCTTCATTAAAAACCCATCCACCCATCTCAGCAAGGGTGTTTCCCTGGGCATCAATATAGTTCCATGTTCCGACGATTTCGGTATCTAAAGGAATATCAATTGTATCAGTACCAGTATTTCCAGAATCATCTAAAGGAGCAGGGTCCTTTTTATCGGAACATGCGCAAAGCAATGCTGTAACGCATAATATTGAAATTAAAATACAAATAAACTTTTTCATTATTTTGTCTTTTTATATTTATATGGAATTTGTGTTTCCTCAGTTACTTCGGTAAGAGTAATTATGTCACCTTCGATAACATAGGTATAATCATATTCACCTAAACCACTATCGTATTTAATGTGAATTTGTCCCATGCCAGCAGCGTACTTAAAAGTCTCATCAAATAAGCCGTTAACACCAGTTCCGTTTTTCTCAAATGTCCAGTAGCAACCAAGTTGTTGATCTACAGGAAGTAAAGAATCATCCCATGTTCCGACTAATTCATTATCAATCCAAAGTTGTTCTTTTTTTGGGGTTGTTTTCTTTTCTTCTTTCTTAAAAAGACTACAACCTACTAGAACTGTAGAACAAACTAAAACGATTGACAAAACTAAAAGAATTTTTTTCATCTTTTTTCTCCTGTATAAATTTATTATTTAAAGATAAATTATAGTATAAATAACCTTAAATAACAACTATTACAATTTGTGGCTTTAAAGCGATAAAGTTTTTCTTGTTATTCAAAAATCCAAGTGTTAGAATATAGAAAATTTTTATTATAGAGGTCTTGTTATGAGCAAAGTAATATCTGAAGAAATGGAAAGACTTTTAGCTACAGGCTCAACTCTTCGAGCAATGTTTGAAGAGGGAAAGAAGATGAGAGCCGAGTTTGGCGATGACGATGTTTATGATTTCAGTTTAGGAAATCCAAACACCCCACCTCCACCAGAATTTAATGAAGCACTTATAGAAACAGTTAAAACAACACCTTCTTTCATGCTTCACGGATATATGAGCAATGCAGGATATGAAGTTTCAAGACAAGCTATAGCAGATGATTTAAATAAGCGTTTTGGAACAAATTTTGCGATGCATAATATATCAATGACAGTAGGTGCAGCAAATGCACTAGTTGTTGCTCTAAAAATTTTAATTAATCCTGGCGACGAGGTTGTTGTTCTTGCACCATTCTTTTTAGAGTATAGAAATTACATTTCAAATTTTGGCGGATTAACTAAAGTTGTTCCTCCTAATAAGCCAACCTTCAGGCCTGACTATAATGCGATAAAAGCAGCTATTAATGAAAAGACTAGAGCGATTATTATTGATAATCCTAATAACCCTTCTGGAATTGTTTATAACGAAGAAGATATAAAAGTTATTGCAAACGTTTTAGAAGAAGCATCTAAGGAGTATAAAAGACCGATCTTTTTAATTTCAGATGAGCCTTATAGAGAAATAGTTTATGATGGAGTTGAAGTTCCATTCCTTACAAAGTATTACAAGAACACTTTGCTATGCTACTCATTTAGTAAGTCTATGAGTATATCAGGAGAAAGAGTAGGATATCTTGCAATTCCGGATGAGGCAGAAGAAAGCGAAAGAATAATTGCAGCATCCTCAATAGGAATAAGAGTTACAGGCTGCGTTAACGCACCATCTTTGCAGCAACTTGCAATAACAAAATGTTTAGGAAAGTTTACCGATATAAATATTTACGACAAAAATAGAAAAGCCTTAATGGGAGCCTTTGATGAGGCAGGCTTAGAGTATGTTAAGCCAGAAGGCACATTCTATATGTTCGTAAAGTCACCAATAGAAGACGATCATGAATTCGTTAGAATAGCAAAAGATAAATATCACGTGCTTTGTAGCGCGGGCGATGCTTTCGATTGTCCGGGATATGTTAGATTTGCTTATTGCGTAGATTACGAAATGATAATGAGAGCAAAGGACAAAATAATTGCTCTCGGAAAAGAGTTTAGTTCAAAATAAATTACCAGGTGTGATTATGAAGTTGACCTTTAGTTTCAAGGTCGAGATAGTTATTTTGGCGTAAAGCTTCATAAAGAACAATGGCAGCGGAGTTTGAAAGATTTAAGCTCCGCTGATTTTGTGCCATCGGGATTCTAATGCAATGTAAAGGATCTAAAAGCAAAGTTTCCTCAGGGATTCCGGCGCTTTCTTTTCCAAACATAATAAAATCTCCGTCGTTATATTTAACAGATGAATGGATTTGTTTTGATTTAGTAGTTGCCATCCAAAGAATATTTCCATTTTCATTTTTTCCAAAAGGTGGAATTAAATTATCAGCATTTTTTTCTAAAAAGTCATTCCATGAATCGTAAACAATAACGTCTAACTCGTGCCAATAATCCATGCCAGCGCGTTTTAAGTTTTTGTCATTCAAAATAAATCCCATAGGTTCTATTAAATGCAAACGAGAATTAGTGCATAAACATGTTCTGCCAATATTTCCAGTATTAGCCGGAATTTCCGGTTCTAGTAAAACGATATTAAACATTATTTCAACTCCGCAATTGTTACGCCGGCATCACCATCACCGTATTCAGCCATATAAAATTTCTTTACACGCTTTTCGCGTTTTAAATAGTGCGTTACAGCATCTCTTAAGGCGCCAGTTCCTTTGCCGTGAACAATTCTTATTTTTTCTAGATGAGCCATAGAAGCATCATCTATATATTTTCCTAATTCTAAAAGAGCATCATCAACAGTTAAACCTAAAAGTTTAATCTCAGTTGAAACACCTAGAGATTTTTCATATTTAAGTTGACCGATACTAGTTCTTTGCTTATTAGTTTTAGAATCTTTAGCAATCTCTTTCTTAGTTACAAGTTCTAAATCAGAAATAGAAATTTTCATGTTCATGCTTCCTATTTGAACCATAACATTTTTCTTTGAATCAGGAGCATTTGTTACAACGCCTTCCATATCCATAGAAATAACATGCACATTAGAACCAACTTTTATTTGCTCAGGCTTAAGTTCTATAGCGCCTTCTTTCTTTTCTGGAACCATGCTTAACTTAGAAAGAGAATCTTTTGCCTTCCTTCCAATTTCAGTACGAGTACGTTCTAACTGCGCAAGATTAATACCGCCTTTTTCAGCTTTTCTAATATCTTTTATAGCCATATCGGCATAATCTTTAGCCTGCGCTAAAACTTCATAAGCTTCTTCGTTTGCCTCGCGTAAAATAGCTTTTTTGCGTTTATCAAAGTCTTCTTTTTCAGCAGTAACTTTTTCCAAAAGAGAAGTAGCTTCGGCTTTAAGACGGTCTGCTTCTTCGCGTTCTATTTCAGCAGTCTTTTTATTTATTTCAATATTTGCAAGTAAATCTTCAAATGCAATATTTTCTGTATCGATTTTAGTTTTTGCATCTTCAATAATTCGTTCGTCTAGACCAAGCTTACCAGAAATAGCAAAAGCATTACTTTTTCCGGGAAGTCCAATTAAAAGTTTATAAGTTGGACGAAGAGTTTCTATATCGAATTCGCAACATGCGTTTTGCACACCTTCAGAAGAAATAGCAAAAACTTTAAGCTCAGGATAGTGAGTTGTAGCCATAACTTTTGAACCAAAAAGTTTAAGTCTTATTAGAATAGATTCAGCAAGAGCAGCACCTTCAGTAGGGTCTGTACCACTGCAAAGCTCATCTAATAAAACAAGACTATCAGAATCTGCAACGTCTAGAATATTAACGATATTTTTCATATGAGATGAAAAAGTTGAAAGACTTTGTTCGATGCTTTGCTCATCACCTATGTCAGCAAATATCTCGTTAAAGATGCAAAGAGAAGATCCTTCTAGGGCTGGGATATGTAGACCAGATTGTCCCATAAGGCAAAGAAGACCAACTGTTTTTAGAGAAACAGTTTTACCACCAGTGTTAGGGCCAGTAACAATAAGCATATCAAAGTCACGGCCAAGATTAACGCTAATAGGAACAGCACTAGATTCATCTAAAAGAGGATGCCTAGCCTGCTTTAAATCAATTATTCCGTCAGCATTAAATTCCGGTGCATTGCCACGAATTTTTTCTGAGTAGCGACCTTTAGCTAAAATAAAATCAAGCTCAACTAAAAGGTCATAATCAAGAAGCAAAGCTTTTGAATTCATTGTAGCCATAGCAGAAAGTTTAGAAAGTATAACTTGAATTTCAGCCTCTTCTGCAAGCTCAAGTTCTCTAAGCTCATTATTTAAATTAACAACGGCACTAGGTTCGATAAACACAGTTGAACCCGAACCACTTTGATCGTGGATTAGGCCCGAAACATGTCCCTTATGCTCATTTTTAACCGGGATACAATATCTACCATTTCGCATAGTTACAACACTATCTTGTAAATAAGGTTTCATAGCTTGCGATGTAACTAAGGTATTAAGAGTTCTAGAAATTCTATCTTTAGTAAAGCTTTGTTTTCTTCTGATATCTTTTAGAGTTGGCGATGCATCATCAGCAATTTCATCATAAGAAAGAATGCATCTTTTTATTTCGCTTGAAAGGTCTGTGCATGTATCGATAGACTCGTAGTAAATTGATAAAGAATCAGTAGGAGCCTCATCGCTTTCTGGATTTAGGAAAGTTTTAACTGACAAAGCAACATCTAAAAGAGAAGAGATGTCAATTAAATCTGCGCAGCTAAGCACAGCGCCAATATCAAGTCTTTTAACAGAAGGTCTAATATCTTTTAGACCGTTATAATTAGGACCGCGTTTTTTACGAAGTCTATTAACTGCATCAGTAGTTTGAATTTGCGAAGTTTTTATTTCTTCAATATTTGTAATTGGAGTTAAATCTCTACATAAAGCAATGCCGGCATCGCTAGAAGCAAAGCCGGAAAGCTTTTGTAAAATTTTATCAAATTCGAGTGTCTTTAATACTTTAGAATTCATTAATCTGTAGTTCTAATATTGCTATCAAAAACTCTTTGATAGCCAAGCCAAGCTGATGCACCATCAGGTTTAACGTTGCTAAAGAGCTCAGTCATAGCTTCAATCTTAGCATCAGTATTATCAGCAAAGTTAAGCGCAACAGCTTCTACGATTGCAGGTTTTTTAGGTGAACCAAATTCGTATTCGCCATGATGCGAAGCGATGCAGTGCTTAAGCTCGTCAGCTTTTATTTGTGGAAAACCTTTAATCTCTCTTATCTTTTCACCAACAATTTCAATGCCGATAATTATATGACCTAAAAGCTGACCTTCGTCTGTGTAATCATTAAGAGGAAAGTCGCTAAGTTCTTTTGTCTTTCCAATGTCGTGGCAAAGAGCAGCCGTGATTAAAAGATCGCGATTAAGAACAGGATATTGCTTGCAATAAAAATCGCAAAGCTTACATACGCTAAGAGTATGCTCTAAAAGACCGCCAACAAAACCATGGTGAATACTTTTAGCAGCAGAGTGTTTTATGAAAACATCTTTTAAGTTTTCATCATCAACAAAAATGCTTTCGAGTAAAAGCCTATAGTAAGGCGCTTTAACAGAGTCAACAAATCCAAGTAATTCTTGGTACATCTTTGAAGAATCTTTAGAAGTAACAGGAAGATAATCTTCAGGATTATAACTTCCTTCGCTAGCCTTAAAAGCTCTATCAATACTCATCTGAAGAGCGCCGTTAAAAGAAGTAACCTTTGCATGCACCTCAACATAATCATTCACATCAAAGTCACCTATACCCATAGAGTTAGGCTCCCAAATCTTAGCATTAATAGAACCAGTTTTATCTAGCAATGTAAGATTTTCATATTCCTTGCCGTTTTTAGTCGTTGCAGTATTTTTTTGTTTGCAAAGATAAATACCGACAATGTTTGCACCTTCTGTAAATTCGTTTATAAATTTCATAAAAGTCCTTTCCAATAAAAAATAAAGTAACCTCAAAAAAAGTATACATTAAATTGATAAAACTTTCTATAAAAAACGTTGAATTATTGACATGATTAACCTATTTAGAATATAATACCCCTTACATTTAGGGCTATCGCCAAATGGTAAGGCACTGGACTCTGACTCCAGCATTTGAAGGTTCGAATCCTCCTAGCCCTGTTAGGGGGGCTTGTATATGCAAGGTCCCCTTTGTGTTTTTTTAGTAACCGAACACGAACATGGGAGATGTCCTACGGACGCGACCTTTAAGGGGAGGTACCTGCGAAGTAAGGATTTAATAGTTCCGAGCGCGAGTAGGAGGGCACCATACGAGCAGGAGGGACCTTTTAGGGGAGGTACCTGCGAAGTATGGGAGATGTCCTACGGGAGCGAGAAATATAAGAGTAGGAGAAAATTATGGAATACATATATAGAACACAAGGCGTATGTAGCCAAGCAATAAAATTTAATTTAGAAGGCGACGTTGTAACAAACATCGAATTCATGGGCGGATGCAACGGAAATCTAAAAGCAATCTCAAAACTAGTAGATGGTTGGACAGTAGACAAGATTGAACAATATTTAAAAGGCAATACATGCGGATATAAAAACACCTCTTGCGCAGATCAATTAGCAGTCGCAGTAAGAGAAGCTTACGAAAAAAATAAATAGAAAAATATTGATTTTTTTGGATTTATGTGTAAAAATATTGTATTAATGGTTTAAAACGTTAAAGTGTTAAACTTTAAGGAGGCAGTTATGAAAAAGATTTTAGTAGCGATATTAGCGGCAGTGACGGCACTTGCTTTAGTAGCATGTGGAGGCGGAGCTTCAAAAGGTGGAAAATTAATATTCACAACAGGTGGCGACACAGGAACATATTATGGTTTCGGTGGCGTGCTTGCACAGTATGTTTCTAGCAATACTGATACACAGGTAACAGTTATTTCTTCTGGTGGTTCACAAGCCAACTTAGAAGATTTAGCAGCAGGCGGATCACAACTCGGATTTTCACAATCTGACGTTTTAGCTTATGCTTATAATGGAACAAGATTATTCTTAGGTTCAAAAATAACAAATATAAAAACAGTATGTTCATTATATTTAGAAGATATTCAAATCGTTACAACAGATCCTAGTATCAAAACACCTGCAGACCTTAAAGGCAAAACTGTTTCAGTAGGCGATAGAGGTTCAGGAACATATTTCAATGCACTTGATATTTTAGGAGCATATAATTTATCTGAAGATGATATTAAACCAGTTTACCAAGGATTTGGTGATTCAGCTGAGTCATTAAAGGATGGAAAGATTGATGCTGCTTTTGTAGTTGCAGGAGCGCCTACAACAGCTATTACAGATCTTTGCACAGCTAAACAAGTTTACCTCGTTAGCCTTGATGATGAACATATTAATATTCTTTTAGAGCAATCACCTTATTATGCAGTTCACACTATTCCAGAAGGCACATATACTGGTGTAGGCGAAACTAAGACTGTAGCTGTTGAAGCTGTAGTTCTTGCTGGTGATGATGTATCAGAAGATGATGTATATAATTTTGTTAAAGCTATCTATGATAACCTTGATGAAATAGGAACAATGCATGCAAAAGGATTAGAGTTATCCTTAGAACGTGCTACTTCCGTAAAAACTGTTCCATATCACAAAGGAGCAGCTAAATACTTCAGCGAACAACAGTACGAGGTACCTACAAAATAGGAGTACGTAGTTTTAGATAATAATTAAATTAAAGACTACGGACAAAAAGTTCGTAGTCTTTTTGTTAGAAGAAAAGGGATTGAAATGGGCGACACAATTAATAAAGATGAGATAATGAGAGCTTACGATAGAGAGTCAGCAACCCGTATCTGGGAAGGAACACCAAAGCTGATTACTTCTATTATAATTGCAATTTTTTCATTATATTGCATTTACTCAACACTGTTTTCAACGGTAGGTCTTGAGATTAGACTTGCATCGTTTTTAGGATGTGTTCTTGTAATAGGATTTCTTTCATATCCCGCAAGCAAACATCATGTTAAACCAAATGTTTTGCCTTGGTATGATTGGGCGTTGATGATACTTGGTGGTGGATCGTATTTTTACTATGCGATATCTTATCCTAATTTAGCACACACACTTACAAGCGCAGCAAAAATGACACCGTTTCTTACAATAGTTGCGATAGTAGCAATTCTTTGCAGTATCGAACTTTGTAGAAGATGCGTTGGTCTTCCTATTATATGTGTTGCAGGTGCTTTGCTTATTTATACATTTATAAATATGAGTATGTTAGGACTTCCACCATTTATGGTTCTTCAAAGAATGATGTTTACATTATTCTATTCAACAAGTGGAATTCTTTCGACACCTGTTCAAGTTTGTGCGAAGTTCATAACAATATTTATTATCTTCGGTGCATTCTTAGAAAGAACGGGAATTAGTGCTTTCTTTATTAACTGCGCTAATGCATTAGTAGGCAGCCGCTCTGGTGGACCTGCTAAAGTTGCAGTTATTTCTTCAGCACTTTGTGGAATGGTTAGTGGTTCATCAGTTGGAAATACAGTTACAACTGGTTCGGTAACAATTCCTATGATGAAAGAAACAGGATATAAACCAGAGTTTGCGGGAGCCGTTGAGGCAGCAGCTTCTACTGGTGGCCAAATCATGCCACCTATTATGGGAGCGGCAGCATTCCTTATGGCAGAGTATATGGGAATACCTTATGGCAAGGTTGCGCTATATGCAATTCTTCCTGCAATTTTATATTTCCTTGGAATATTTATAGCAGTTCATTTAGAGGCTAAAAAACTTGGCCTTAAAGGTATATCAAAAGAGATGCTTCCTAAATGGAAACAACTCCTTCCAAAATTATATTTGCTTATTCCACTTATAGTTTTAGTATGGCTTGTTGCAACTAACACTAGAACACTTGCTTATTCTGCGGCAGTTGCAATTATTCTTTCTATATTAGTTGTGCTTCCACAAAATATTATTACTGGAATAAAAGAAAAACAAGGTGCGAGAGAGGTTGCCTCGAAAGTTGGAAAGATGGCATTCAACTCATTAGAAGCAGGAGGCAAGAGTAGCATCACAGTTGTTGTTGCATGTATTATGGCTGGAATCGTTGCAGGTTGTATCACAGCAACAGGATTAGCATCACAACTTATTTCAGGAGTTGTAAATATAAGCCGTATGATTCCTAGTCCAATGCTCTCATTATTTATATGCCTATTTCTTACAATGCTTTGTTGCATTATTCTTGGAATGGGTGTGCCTACAACAGCTAACTATTGTATTATGGCCTCTACATGTGCACCAATATTAATCACAATGGGTGTTAATCCGGTAGCTGCACACTTCTTTGTATTCTACTTTGGAATCGTTGCAGATATCACACCACCAGTTGCGTTGGCAGCATATGCGGGTTCGGCGATAGCGAAGTCGAGCCCGATAAAGACGGGTGTTAATGCAACGAAACTTGCAATCGGCGCGTTTGTCGTACCGTATATTTTTGCAATGACCCCAAGCATGCTTCTTATGAATGAAGGAATATTGAATGCAATTGTTGTAATTGTCACATCAATAATAGGTATCTTTGCGATTGCAGCAGCACTTTCAGGATATGTACTTAAAAAGACTAATGTAATTGAAACGATATTATTTATTGTTGGAGGATTAACGCTTCTAGTTCCTGGATGGACGACAGATATTATTGGTATCGTCTTAGTTGTACTAGCGATGGTTCTGCAAATTATTGGAAAGAAGAAAGCAAGCGCGTAATACGAATACGGATTGCTTAGCAAGCGTGTCTTTCACGCCAATATGATTTTTAATTCGGAGAAGTACCCAAGCTGGCCGAAGGGGCTCCCCTGGAAAGGGAGTAGGTCGTTGATAGCGGCGCAAGGGTTCAAATCCCTTCTTCTCCGCTTCGCAGATTTTTTTTGCGAATTTCATTCTTGACAAAGTTTGAGAATGTGGTACACTTATTTGGCTGTCTTTTTTACAGACAGCACTGCAGCTTGACAACCAAACAGCGAAACAACCTTGAACGTTCAATTTCTACCGGTGCCGGAAGGTATCGGGAAGATTCATTCGGGTGCTTACGGGTGAGTGATGTCGGCCTGTGGGTATCCATGTTAGAACGAAGTTCATAGCAAAACCAATGCAAGCAAACTAAGCTTACAGTAAATTAAGGAACACCAACGTTAGTTGATGAGCCCTTGAATCGAACATCGAACATTTTATTTTTGAGAGTTTGATCCTGGCTCAGGATGAACGCTGGCGGCGTGCTTAACACATGCAAGTCGAACGGACAAAGGGCCATTATGGCCCTGCGTTAGTGGCGGACGGGTGAGTAACGCGTGGGTAACCTGCCCTGTACAGGGGGATAACAGCCGGAAACGGCTGCTAATACCGCATAAGCACACACT
>JAZRXA010000054.1:0-40449 GCA_045599965.1 Lachnospiraceae bacterium
TTAACGGGGTGTTGCTATGGAATTGAGTATCATGGACCACTTGCTATTATGTACAGTGCTGCTCAAATAACTCCAGGTGCTAGCGATGATCTTGCAGATTTTTCTCGCTTCCCTATTCAACCTTTAGAAGCTGTTTGCGAGTTAATAATATTTTTTGTTCTACTTTACTTTTATATGAAAAAAGGTGACGATTTTTCTGTCACCACTACATATCTTTTAATCTACCCTGTTGTAAGATTCTTTGACGAGTTCTTAAGAGGCGATAACATCCGCGGCCTTTGGGGGCCTTTCTCAACAAGCCAGTGGATTAGCCTAGCAATCCTTCTTGTCACAATAATTAATTTTGGTAATTTTACTTAAAAAATATTTAGTTTGGGGTACCAATGCCGCCTTTTTCGGTAATTTTATCAAAACATTTTATTTTGGTCTCATATATGGAGCTGGCGTAGCCAGCGAAGTGGCGCCGAAAGGCGACGCAATGGGAGATAGGAAGGAACAATATCGGCAAAATATAGCGTGTTTTTACATAACAAAAGCTCGATATATTTTGCCGATATTGTTATAATTATTCCGATATATGTGCGTTAATCAGGAGAAAAAGATATATGCATTATAACAATGTGGCAGAAATAGCTTTGAAATGGAATGTGTCTGAAAGAAGTGTCAGAAATTAATGTTCCACGGGAAAAATTCCGGGGCAATTCTTGATGGAAAACATGGAAAGTTCCTAGTAGTGCCACTAAGCCTGAACGAAAAAAAGAGCTGGTAAAATATCTACGAATATTCTTGATCGTTTACGAGAAGAAAAAGAATCTGGTGTTACAGGGGGCATTTATCATAAAATTCAGATTGAATTAACATATAACTCTAATTGCATGGAAGGAAGCCAGCTTACACATGATCAAACAAGATATATTTTTGAAACCAATACGATTGGAATTCAGAATGAAGTTGTAAATGTTGATGATATTGTAGAAACTGTGAATCATTTCAGATGCATTGGACTTAAAACTACGAAGCCGTCGATGGTTGCCAAAGAACTTCGTCAATTATTGAAAAACTATAATACATCTAAAAAGAAAACTCTTGAAGAAATTATTGAATTTCACTATAAGTTTGAAAAGATTCATCCTTTTCAGGATGGGAATGGTCGTATCGGCAGGATCGATTTAAAGTTTATATGGATTATTTCGGATTAAAGTATTTATGTGATATTATAAGGTATTAGTTGAGACATTAAGGAGGTCATTAGTGAAGTTTTTTGAAAAGCTAAAGAAACAAAAATGGTGGTCATTAGCCGCAGCACTTTGCATTGCTGTGCTTTTGTACTTTGTCCTTCAAAATTTAGGTTGGATATGGAATGCTCTTTCATGGATTTTTAAGGTTGTTTCGCCACTTATTGTAGGCGGCATAATTGCTTATATTGTTGATCCACTTGTTCGACTATTTGAAAGAACCGTTTTCAAGAACATGAAGAGACGATCTCTTGCAAGAAATATCTCGATTGGTATTTCGCTAATACTTATTTTAGCATTTATCGTAGCGTTAATATGGCTCATGATTCCGAGACTAGTTGACGGTGTTAACAGCTTAATTTCCAACATGGAAAATTATAGCGTTAGCCTTAAGAATTGGCTTGAGACTATAGGTGGAGGAGTCTTTAAGGACTATGTAGATAAATTCGATTTCCAAAACATGACGCAAAGTATTATTGATTTACTTAGGAACATCCTTGATGGCAAGAGCATTATTAATGCAACTTTTAATTTCGGAACAGGGCTTTTCTCATTCTTTATGAGTTTCATTTTGGCAATTTATTATTTGATTGATAAGAATCGTATCATAAAATATATCAAAAAGTTTTTCCTTTTTGTATTAAAGGAAAAACGTTATGTACCTGTAATGGCCTTTTCATCAAACTGCAATAAAATTCTTGTTAGGTATATTTGCTTTAGTCTACTTGAAGCATTAGCCGTAGGAATTGCAAATGCAATCTTGATGGTGATTTTCGGTATGCCATACGTTGCAATTATTTCGCTAGTAGTTGGCGTAACTAACTTAGCACCTACATTTGGTCCGATTGCAGGATGTATTATTGGTGGGTTCATTTTGTTAATGGTTAATCCACTTTATCTGTTGATATTTGTTATTTTTACTATTGTTATTCAGAGTATCGACGGATATGTTGTTAAACCAAAACTTTTCTCAGGAGCGCTTGGGGTTTCGTCGGTCTTGATCTTAGTCAGCATTATTGTGCTAGGAAAGATTTTTGGCGTCGTTGGCATTCTTCTTGCTATACCTGCAGCTGCAATAATCCAAAACCTTTATAGACTTATTGTAAAAAATAGAAACGAGAAGAAACTTCAGTAAGAAGACGAGGAAAAGTAAAACATGTTCCGCCGATATTTTCGGTAAAGGAAAAAGCGATGATAGAGTTAAAACACTTAAGAAAAGAATATCCAAATGCTATACCATTACAGGATGTTAATGTCACGATTAATGAAGGTGACATCATCTCTGTTATTGGTCCTTCTGGAACAGGCAAGTCTACTCTAATTCGATGCATCAACTTACTTGATAAACCAACTTCTGGAAGCATAATAATCAACGGAATAGATATCACTGACAAGGATTGTGATATTCGTGAAGTTCGAAAAAAGATGGGAATGGTATTTCAAAGCTTCAATCTTTTTGGTCACCAAACGGTAATCGAAAATGTTATGAAAGGGCCGATGGACCTTTTGAAAATGCCGAAGCAAGAAGCCTATGAAAGAGCTGTTGAATTACTTAAAATGGTTGGCTTAGAAACAAGAGCTTTTAATTATCCTGATATGCTTTCAGGCGGACAAAAGCAACGTGTTGCAATAGCACGCACACTTTCTATGGACCCAGATATCATTCTTTTTGATGAGCCTACATCAGCACTTGACCCAACTATGATTGGAGAAGTGCAAACGGTTATTCGTAAGCTTGCGCAAATGGGAAAAACGATGATAATCGTAACTCATGAGATGAAATTTGCTCGTGAAATTTGCAATCGCGTATTTTACATGGACCAAGGTGGCATCTATGAAGACGGCACACCTGAGCAAATTTTTGATAATCCGCAAAAAGAGCTTACTCGTCGTTTTGTTCATCAACTTAAAGTCAAAGAAATTCAAATCACACCGGAAGACTTAGACCCACTTCGTCCGTTACATGAACTTAATTTATATCTTATTAAAAACGCTGTTCCTGCACAGATGCGCTATCGCATTGAAGCGGTCTTCGAAGAATTGTGCTTACAAGTAATAAAGCCAACGCTAAAGCAGCCACAAATTAATTTTGTTTTGGAATACAGCGAAGCAAAAAGGAAAACATCGATAAGCGTGCTTTATAACGGCAAACAATTTGACCCTAGAAATAGCGAAGACGAGATTGCGCTTTCTATAGTTAAAGCGCATTCAATAATAGAAAATTACGAAAATATCGATGAGCCACCTTATACAAATAGAGTGACACTTACAATAGATGGCAATTCTGAAAGGAGCAGTTTATGAAAAATATCAAAAAACCTGCTCTAATATTGATTCTTATAGTTGCATTTATATTGCCACTTTTAGCAGGATGTGCGAATACGAAAAATAAAAAAGGCGACACAGAAGATTTTGCTGGAAAAAAGATGGGTGTTGTAACTGGAACAATATTTGAAAAGATGGCAAAAGAACATTATCCAGAGGCAGAAATTTGTTACTACAACAACGATGCAGATATAGCCGAAGCCCTAGAAAAAGGAAAAATAGACGCATATATGCTTGATGAACCAGTTGGACGATTGCTGATAAGGGAATATCCTGACCAGGGAATTTATACAATGGTTGAAGAATCATCATACGCTTTTGCTTTTGCAAAAGATAATGCGCAATCCGACATGCTTCGAAAACAAATAAATAGTTTCATTGAAAAATCAAAACAAAACGGTGTTATGCAAGAACTTGATGATATATGGTTTGGCATAGATGAATCGAAAAAAGTCGTAGATTATAGTAAATTAACAGGAGAAAATGGAACAATACGTCTTGCAACATCAACAGACGTGGGAGCACCTTTCACATACATTAAGGATGGAAATTTTGTTGGATATGAAGTAGATGTTCTTGTTCGATTTTGTGAAGAGTATGGATATGATTTAGTAATATCAAATTATAATTTTTCAGCCTTAATAACGGCGGTAGGAAGCGGAAAAGACGATATTGCTGCGTGCGCTCTTGCAATTTCGGAAGAAAGAAAGGAATCGGTAAACTTCTCAACTCCTAGTTATTCTGGCGGAGTAGTTGTAATAACAAAAGGGGTTACAAACACGCAAAAAAAAGAAGACTTTGCAGGAAAAAATGTTGGTGTTGTAGCTGGAAGTATGTTTGAAAGTACGACAAAAGAGCTATTCCCTAAAGCAAACATTATGACCTATAGTAGCAACAATGACATGATAGCAGCGTTAAATAGCGGAGCATTAGATGCTTATATGATAGATGAACCAATAGGTCGATTAATAGTTCAAACGACTGCAGATCAATATCTTTCGGACGTATTAGAGGAAGAATCATATGCGTTTGCTTTTCAAAAAAATAGTGAGAAAAGTACAAGGCTTAGGCAAGAACTTGACAGCTTTATTATAGAACTTCAAAGAAATGGTACCCTAAAAGAAATAGATAATATATGGTTTGGTGCTGATGAATCATTAAAAACAATTCCTTATGATAAACTTGCAGGTAAAAATGGAACAATAAGATATGCAACATCAACAAGCGTTGGCGAGCCGTTTGCGTATCTTAAAGATGGAGTATTAGTAGGATACGAGGTTGATATCCTTACGCGTTTTTGTATAGAAAAAGGATATGATTTAGAAGTTACAGATTATAATTTTTCATCGCTTTTACCAGCAGTTATTAGAGGCAAAGAAGATATTGCGGGATGCGCTATTGCAATAACAGATCAGAGAAAAGAAGAAGTAGATTTTTCTTTAGCTGACTACGAGGGAGGAATTGTTGCCGTTACAAAAACTCCACCAAAATTTAATTTAGATAGTTTTTCTGGAAAAAAGATTGGAATTCCAACAGCTTCAGTTTTTGATGAGGTACTTCTTAAGAAAGTCCCAGAGGCACAGCCGGTATATATTAATGCTTATGCAGATCTTTCAGTAGCGTTAGATAGTGGCAAGATTGATGCATATGTTGCTGACCAGCCAGTAGCGCGTCTTATGAGTTCTAAATATCCGAGCCAGGAAATTGCTGTTCAATTAGAGAGCGCTTCATATGGATTTATGTTTACTAAAGATGAAGAACATGAAAAAGTATATAATGAATTTAATGAATTTATAGCTAAATGTTGGGAAGACGGAACAATCGAGCAAGTTGATGAAATTTGGTTTGGAAATGATAAAGCTAGGCAAAAAGTAGATATCTCCAATTTGACTGCAGAAAACGGAGTACTCGAGATGGCAGTTTCGAGTGACGTAGGTGCGCCTTTTGCTTATATTCAGGATGGACAGCTGGTTGGATATGATGTGGATTTAGCAGCGCGTTTCTGCCGTGAATACGGTTATGGACTCAATGTTTCTGACTATAATATAGCAGGAGTTTTAGCGGCAACATCTACGGGCAAAGCGGACATGGCAGCGTCGTCTATTAACATTACTCCAGAAAGAATGGAAACAGCTTTGATGTCCAGTCCTAATTATATAGGTGGAGTTGTAGTTGTAACAAATGAAAAGCAAGTTAATGCAAAACAAACAACAATTTTTGAATCCTTAAAAGAAAGCTTTGAACGCACATTTATTCGCGAAGATCGTTGGAAACTATTTGTAAACGGACTCGGTACAACATTTTTAATTGCGATAGTAAGTATGATTTTAGGATCTTTAGGAGGCTTTGGAGTTTATCTTATTATTCGAAAGAAAAACAAAGTCTTCAACGGCTTTTGGGCAGTTTTTGAAAGCGTTATGGGTAGAACACCAGTCGTAGTAATATTAATGATTCTTTATTATGTAATATTCAAACAAACTAACTTTAATGGAGCAGTTGTATCGATTATAGGCTTTGCTTTGTTGTTTATTTGCACGGTTGCAAATCTTTTGAAAATGGGCGCAGGCGCAGTTGACTTCGGACAAGAAGAAGCGGCTCTCGCTATGGGATATTCTGAACGCGAAACTTATTTTAAAATCGTGTTCCCGCAGTCCATTAAGCATTTTCTTCCTGCATATAAAACTGAAGTTATAAGTCTTGTTAAAGCCACAGCTATTGTAGGTTATATCGCAGTACAAGATTTAACAAAGGTCGGAGATTTAATTCGTTCGCGTACATACGAGGCCTTTTTCCCATTGATTGCAACAGCAATTATATATTATGCATTAACATGGTTATTCACATGGATTATTAGAAGAATCAATATAAAGGTTGAGCCTCGTAATCGTAGCAAAAAGAAAATACTTAAAGGTGTAGACACGAGTGTTAATATAGAAGAAACAATAGAACTTGAAAGCAAATAACTATGAAACGTAAAAGAATAAATAAAAAATTATTAACAGTTGTTATTATTGCGGCGGCACTATTTATTGCAATTATAGTGTTGATAGTTGTTTTGGCAACGAGACCAAGACCAAAGCCAGAGGAAAAGAAAGAACAAGAGCCAGTTATAGAAGAAGAAATTCCTGAAGAACCTACAGGGCCTGTAATAGAGGTAATTGATGGCATAACCTATGCGAATGGAGTTATGATTGTTAATAAGAAATATGGTTTGCCAGAGGATTATAGTCCAGGTGAAGATCCAGAAGCGATTGCGGCGCTTAGAGAACTAATTGCTGCTGCCCAAGCAGAGGGGTTAGATATTGGAAATGAGTATAGTGGCTATAGAAGTTATAGTAGGCAGTCGGAGTTGTATTGGACCTATGTAGAACGAGATGGACAAGCTGAAGCCGACACATATAGCGCACGCCCAGGCTTTTCCGAGCACCAAACTGGACTGGCATACGACTTGAAAAATTGGGATGGTTCATTAGTTGAAACCGAGCCAGAAGCTTTATGGATTGCACAAAATGCACACAGGTTTGGGTTTATAGTTAGATACAAAGCTGAAAAACAAAGCATTACAGGATATGTCGACGAGACATGGCACATAAGATACGTTGGAAGCATCGCAACAGACATATATAATTCGGGCTTATGCTTGGAGGAATATTTAGGCGTTGAAGGCGGAGATTATATAGAATAGATATAAACTATATTTTTGTTTGGTATTTGGGAAATTATGATATAATGTTCTTATAAATATAGTGGAGGAAACTATGAAAAGAATTTTAGCAATTGTTTTATGTTTGGTACTTTCCTTAGGATGCCTAGTAGGCTGCAAATGGAAAGAAGAGGAAAAAACTGAAGCAAACCAAGAAATTTTTGGAATTAACGAAAAAGGCGATACCGTTCCACTTGCTGAAACTGAAGTTGTTAAGGAAATTAATATTAAGATTCAGAATTTAGCAAATGAGGTTGGCTCTTCTAGATATGACGAAGAGAAAGTTTCTGGAAGCATCTCAGGTCTTAAGAGCGATGTAAAATCATTAAGAGGAAAAGATAAAGAGTTTGAAGGTGAGTTTGGAGTAATTAAGGGCGATCTTGATGCAGTTAATAAAGGACTTAATGGACTAAAAGAGAACGTTGAAGACCTTCAAATTAATGATGAAGAACTTGAAGAAACTGATATTAAATTGGGCAGAGCTATAGGAGATATTTGGAGAGCACTTCCAGGCATTATCTCTAAATTTATTAACGACTTTTACTCAAAGAAAATTAAGCCTGAATTAACAACACTTAAATTTAAGGTTATGGGCATCGAAAAATATCTTGGTATTTTAACAAATAGACTTGCTGATGATGAAAAGGATATAGAACAAAATACAGCGGATATTGCAGAAAATAGAAGAGATATTGAGGCTAATAAGGGTAATATTTCTGCTAACACAACAAATGCTGAAACACTAAGACAAAGTATTTTGTATCTTGACGGAGTGCTCAGCGCTCACAGTTATTATATAACCGATAATTCTAATAGAATTACAAATCTTGAAGGCAAAGTTAAAACCTTAGAAGACAGTGATTTCCAAAGTAAAATTACAACTTTGCAAGGACAGATTAATGAATTAGAAATCAAAGTAAATGGAATTATTGGTGGAGAAGATAATGATAATTGAGAAATTGACTAGTAAGTTATAGTTTTCTACAATATGTAAAAAAATTAAAAGAAACCCTTCGGGGTTTCTTTTGGAAAAGGAAACAATATGGACAAAGTAAAAATTATAGAAGTTAAACAATCCGTGTTTGCGTCGAATGAAAAGAAGGCCGATGAGCTAAGAAGCGAACTTAAAGAAAAGAATTGCTTCCTCCTTAATGTAATGTCTTCTCCGGGATCAGGAAAGACGACAACACTTACAAAGGTAATAAATAATCTTAAAGACGAATTTAAGATTGCGGTTATGGAGGCAGACATAGACTCTGATGTCGACGCAAAAACTATTGCAAGCGAAACCGGAGTTGACGTTATTCAGCTTCATACAGGCGGCATGTGCCATATCGATGCGGGCATGACAAAAGAAGGAATCGAAAACCTTGAGAAGAATGATTATGATTTAATTATTCTTGAAAATGTCGGCAATCTTGTTTGCCCTGCGGAGTTCGATACCGGCGCGATTAAAAATATGTGCATCTTATCTGTCCCAGAGGGCGACGATAAACCACTTAAATATCCATTGGTGTTTGAAGTATCTAATTTTGTAGTTATAAACAAAATTGATGTTATGCCGTATTTTGATTTTGACTTAGAAAAGTGCAAAAAAAACATTCACATGAGAAATTCATCGCTAGATATTTTCACAATATCTGCAAAAACGGGCGAAGGAATCGCCGAGCTTTCAGAGTACATTAAAAACGAAATCAATAATTTCAATAATCTGTAGTCTTCTTATACGATATTCGAATTAGTCCGGTTGCCTATAGCATGATAAAATAAGTTGATATTATATGCATAACCCCGCAAAAAAACGGGGTTTATGCTTGGTTTTAACATATATAATTTAGACATATATAATAGGAGGCAACTAAAAAAATGAGGAAACGAATACTAAGCATACTGCTTTCTCTTGTTGTAACCTTGTCATTCTTGCCAATAAGCAACTTGACAACACTTGCAGCAGAGAGTCCAGTTTATGTTGGATTTACTTCTGACGTACATGGAAATACAACGGCTCTTGGGAATTGGTTCGATAACCTGCCAAATGATGTTGATTTGACAAATATGGGTTATTGCGGAGACTATTCATATAAGACTGATAGTAATGGATATTTGAGTGAATTTAACACAGTATATTCTTTAACAAATACAAAGGTTGACCAAAATGCGGGCGTTTACACAACGGGAAATCATGATTATCAAACGAGCGCGCTGAATACTATGAAGGAGACGACCGGGTTTGTTCGCCTTGGCGAGGCAACGAATGTTAGAACACCAGCATATAAGGTATATGGTTTCGGAGCATCTGACGGCGATGCAACTGGAAAATTTGTAACTGCAGATATACAAGCACTCGATGCATATTTGAGAGGAGTGCCTTCTACAACTCCTGTTTTCATTCTTTCTCACTATCCACTACACTGTTTCAGTTTCAGAACAATAACCAAGGCTAAAGATGTCATTGATGTTTTGAACAAGTATCCGAATGCCGTGTTTGTATGGGGACATAACCATTCACAGGGAGATAGCCATTATGGTGAAGTAAAGAGTTTCGGAGATGAAATAGAATATAAGAGTGGTAGTAAGGAAAAAATAAACTTTACATATGTTAGTGCTGGTTCTGTTTATAGTACTAGTCAAACTAGATATGGTGGTGTCACAGTTGGCGTAGACGGCACAAAAATGTCGTTTGATTACTATGAAGTAAATGGAAATAAGCTTACGGCCAAGAACCGTACCACAGTTGATATTTCTGAAGGAAGCGAAGAAGATGAACCAACTGTAGATACAGAAATTACAGTAACACCAACAGCGAACCCTGTTGAAACAACAACAGCTACGGTGCGTGTAGGCGAAGAACTAAAAGTTAAGATAAATAATGAAGGCTCTCAAAAATATACTTTCACAACTACCGTTGCGGATACAGGCGTTGCAACAGCTTCACCAGCATCTGTTGAAATTGCAAAGGATGAAACTGGAGTAGTTACTGTCACAGGTTTGAAAAAAGGCGAAACAAAGGTAACCATTAAGAATAACAATCAATTCGGTAGTGTAAGACAAACAGTTATTACTCTTAAGGTATTAGAAGAAGGCGAAGATGACCCTGAAACAGAAGAAATTACAGCGACTCCACATCAAATAGGAAGAGACGGAAAAGGCGCCGAAACTATAAACAAAACAATAAAAGTGGGCGATGAACTTATAGTTCACGTAAAAAATGATTCTAGTAGTAACGCTTATGACTTTGCAGCAACTTCAGGAGACACTGGAATTGCTACAGTAAGTCCAGCATCTCAAAATATCGCAGCAGGTGCTATAAAAGACTATACTATCAAAGGCGTGGCTAAAGGAAATACTACAGTAACGTTTGCTAACGACAATCCAAGTGGTAGTCAATATGATAGAAAAACAATTATCAATCTTACTGTAGAAGAAGACGACCCTGCTGAAATCTATTATGATGTAACATTCGATATGAAGGGTCATGGTACACAAGTACCAGCACAAAAGGTTAAAGCAGGTGAAAAGGCAACAGAACCTGATGATCCAACAGCAGAAGGTTACACATTCGTTGATTGGTATGAAGATGGCACATTTATTAAAGCATTTGATTTCAACACAGCCATCACAAAGAATACTACAATATACGCAAAATGGACTGAAGTTGAGCCTACAGGAAAAGTAATTGATGTAACTCCAGATACACAAAATAAAACTGTAGATGCAGTAATATATGAAGGTGAAAAACTTACTGTTCGTGTAAAAAATGGTTCATCAGACAATGATTACGACTTCACAACAACGGTTCCTGAAGCTGGAAGGGAAATTGTTGAGGCAAGTCCAACAGAAGTAAATATTGAACATGGCAAAACAGAAGATGTTGTTCTCACTGGTTTGAAAAAGGGTGAAACAACAGTAAAAATTGCCAACGGAAGTTCAAGCGGTTCTAGAAAAATTAATATTCACCTTTATGTATTAGAGGAAGGCGAAATTTTAGCAACTCCATCACAAATAGGAAAAGATGGAACAGGTGCTGAAACTATAGATGCAACAATTCATGTAGGCGATGAACTTACAGTTATTGTAAAAAATGAGTCTACACACAGCGGGTATACTTACGCAGTTGGAGTTGACAAAACAAGCGTAGCAAGTGCGGAGCCAGCATCTGTTACAATTGCAAAGAGTGGAACTGAAGATGTTACTGTCACAGGTTTAACTGAAGGCAAGGCGAAAATAACAATTCGCAACAATAATACGAAAGATGGTGCTGATAAGGAGAGAATAACATACATCAACCTTACTGTAGAAGACCCTGCTAAAACTTATGATGTAACATTCGATATGAATGGTCATGGTACACAGGTAGAAAAAAAACAGGTTAAAGCAGGTGAAAAGGTAACAGAACCTACTCCAGCTCCAACAGATGATTATTGGACATTTGGTGGTTGGTATGCAAATGCTGACTGTACAGAACCATTTGATTTCAGCACACCTATCACAGGAAATACTACATTATATGCAAAGTGGACTGAAATCGAATATACAGTAACATTTGATGTGGGTGAACATGGTACAGCGCCAAAATCACAGACAGTTAAAAAAGGTGGAAAGGCAACAAGACCTGAAGAAGATCCTTCTGAAGAAGGTTGGGAATTCGAAGGTTGGTTTAAAGAAGGTTTAGAAACTGAATTTAATTTCAACACAGAAACAATCAATGCAGATACTACAGTATATGCAAAATGGACTGCAGATACCCCGCCAGCACCAACAACTTACAAAGTAACATTCAATATGAATGGACATGGTACACAAGAACCAGAACAACAGGTTACAAAAGGTGGAAATGCAACAAAACCTGCCGATCCAAAAGCAGAAGGCTGGACATTTGGTGGTTGGTATGCAAATGCTATCTGTACAGTACCATTTGATTTCGATACACAAATCACAGCAGATACTACAGTATATGCAAAATGGACTGAGAACGTTGAACCTGAACCAAAAGAACCTGAAAATGAAATTACAGTAATTCCACAAAAGGGTGGCGAAGTAAAAGATGCAACAATATATGTAGGTGAAGAATTAGTAATTCATGTAACAAACGGTTCTGAGCATGGCAACACATATTGGTTTGCAACTACTGTTGAGGATTCAAATATCGCATCGGCATCACCTGAACTAGTTCTAATTCGCAACGGCAGAACAAAAGATGTTGTTGTTAAAGGATTAGAAAAAGGAACAACACAAATTAAGATTTCTAATAGAAACACATTGTTTGGTGAAGGCGAAGAAAGATATACAATTATCAATCTTAAAGTTGCTGAACCTGAAATAGAGCCAGAGCCAACTCCAATAACAGGAGATAGCAACAGAATGTTCACATGGCTTGCACTCCTATTTGTAAGTGGTGGATTATTTGCAGGAATTATCATTTACGATAAGAAAAGCAAAAAAGTTGAATAATTAATATGTTATAAAAATATTAAGGGGCGGCGCGGTTAATTCCGTTACCGCCCTTTATAATTAAGGAGATGCTTATTATGTCTGAAATAACAGAGAACACAAATATAACAAGCGAAGAAAATAATGAACAGGATATCAAAGAAAATAATGAACAAGATATCAAAGAAAATAATAAACAGGATATCAAAAAGCAAAGAAAACGACAGCAAATAATAAATCTAATAATTAAGAAAATATTGCCAATAGTACTTATTTTCGTTATAACAGGCGCGTTCGTTTTTGTAATGATATTATTCAAGAATTATTCCACTCGCAAAGCCATAATTGGAACATGGGATTATGATGGCTATACGGTCTATTCCTTCGATAAAGGCGGCAAAGGAGCCTTAGAGCTTCCGAACAACACTTATGCCTTTAATTACGAAATAGAGGGCGAAAAACTCGAAATTGATTACGAGGATGAGACTGCGATTGATAGCACTTATACCTACAGCATCAGCGGCGATATGTTGACGATTGTCAACGAAGAAGGAATGACTTTTGAGATGCAAAAAATACAACAATAAAAAGACAAAAAAGATAATAATAAAAGAGAAGCTTCACTTCGTGAAACTTCTCTTTTTTTATATGCACCTTCAGGGGCTCCCACCGGCGCCCTAGGCGCCTTTCAGGGGCTCGAACCCTGGATACCCTGATTTAGAGTTAATGGAAATAAAAACTAATCTATAATTGTAAAAATTACAGCAAAATATTTGTTAAGTTAAAAAAATTAAAGGCTCCGAACATAATACTGTTCAGAGCCTTTTTGTAATATCTATATTTTTCTTAATCATCAACATACCATGAAATATCATCTATTTTGTAATAAATGTCGAGAGAGGTTCTTGACAAAAATTCACGTACGGCCTAAAATAAAATTACCCGACGGGTAATTTCGTGAAAGGCAGAAAGAATTGGAATTAGTTTATACAGATGCAAAAACTGAGGAACAATGTACAAGCTTGAAAGCAGCAAAAAAGCTGTTTGGTGGAAGTGATGTACTAGCGAAAAGCCTTTTGGCAAGGATAAATGCTTTGAAGCAAGCAGAGACTATTAAAGATATTATAGTTCAACCAACTTTTCACTTTCATAAACTTAAAAATAAAAGTGGAAGAAATCTGGAAGGATATTTCGCAATTGATGTGAAATCAAGAAAAGACCAGTGGCGTATAATATTAGAACCACTAGATGAAAATAAGGAACCATATGTTCCATGCAATATTGATGAGATATCGCAAAATGTGAGGATTGTTGAGGTAACGGAGGTTAGCAAACATTATGAGTAATTATATTGAATATAAGGATACGGTTGCATTTCACCCGGGATATTATATTAAAGAAATCGTGGAAGAAAGTGGATTGACACAGGAAGATTTTTCAAAGAGATTAGATACTACACCTAAGAATTTAAGTTTGTTGATTCGTGGAGAACAGAGTTTATCTATTGATATTGCAATGAAGCTTTCTAGAATGATTGGCACCAGCGTAAATTATTGGTTAAATCTTCAGAATGCTTATGATGCACTAATTGCTGAATTTAAATCACAGGAAGAATTGATAGAAGAAAGAAAAGTATTTGAATTTTATGATTACAAATATTTTATAGAAAACTATGGGCTCCCGAATCTGCCAAGAAAAAAGGATGAACAGATAAAAGCTCTTCGCGAATTTTTGAACGTAGCAACGTTGACTGTATTTACAAAACGTGATATGGCTGTAAGATTTAGAAGCTCTACAACTGAGATAGAAGTGGCGAGTAAAGTTAAAGCTAATACTATGGTTCAAATTGCAACAAATAAAGCATTAGAGGTGGATGCACCAAAGTTTAATAAGAAAAAATTTGAAAAAGCAGTACAGTATGCTTTAACGTTGACAAAGAATCATAGCGAATTTTATCCTTTAATTCGAGCAGCTTTTAAGGAAGCGGGTGTTATTTTTGTAATTATGCCTAATATATCTGGCTCTAAGATTAACGGAGCTACTAAAAAGATTGGCGATAACATAATGTTGATGGTTAATGATAGAAGACTTAACTCAGATTCATTTTGGTTTACATTGTTCCATGAGATTGGACATATTATTAATGGAGATTATGGGATATCGTTTGAAGAAGAATCTGGTGAGCAGGAACTTGCTGCTGATTTGTTTGCAGAGGATAGTCTCATTCCAAGAGAACAGTATAATGATTTTGTGGCAAGCAAAAGATTTGGATTAAATGACATTATTCGTTTTGCTGAATCAATTAATAGAGATCCTGGTATTGTTTTGGGTAGATTGCAGAATGAAGAATTAGTTAGATTTGACGATTGGACAATGAAACCAATAAGGCATAAGTATAAGGTTAAGACGGCGTATTAGTAAGCGACTATAGATTCAATCAAAAATAATTAAAATAAATTAATATTAAAAGCAATGCCATTAGTTTCTAGGCATAGATAAGCCTAATAAGTTTCTTAGCTACATGCGAAAGTGCTACACGATGGGATTTTCCCTCTTGGCGTTTCTTATGATAATAAGTTGCAAAAACAGGATTAAATCTTATTAATGCAATAGTGCAATTGATTCAGGTGTATGGTACTTTTCAAGAATGAACAGTGCAGTAATAGACGAAAAGCAGTGGTCTGAGTCTCCTTATACCAGTCAAAGCTGTCAAATTATAGAAACAAATCCACAGTGCTTTAAGTATTATACAAGAGCTAAAAGTTCTAAATATAAACAAAAAATTTGCGAAAGGAAAAGTAAATCCAATCACCTTAAAAAGATAATTGGATTATACGAGAAATTATATGGAATTTTATAAACTATGCAATTCATGTGGAAAAGGCTTCGTTTATACAGACAGTGACGTCAGGGAAAATGAAAGAAATGCAAAAAATAATATATGGTCCGGCATTGGACAGATCAGTGGAGCTTTAAGTGGAAATTTTGCAGGAGCTATGGCAAACAAAATGAACGAAAAAGAACTTCGTGATTTTGGAAAATGCCCGCACTGTGGTTCACATGATTTGAGAACTGTAACCAAGGAAGAATTCCAACAGTCCAATCGTAAGGTTGTGGGGGCAACTGCTTCGGTAATCAATACAACTGCATCTGTAGAGTCCTTAATAAAAAGGACTAGATTATTGCTTGAAGATGGAGAATGGAATACTGCAAAGGATTATTGTAATAGTATTCTTGATAAAGATCCTGAGAATGGAGAAGTATATTTGTTGATGCTTTTGGCAGATACAAAAAATGCAACCATTGAGGATTTAAAAGGAAATAATGTTGATATTGAGAATAATAAAAATTATAAGCGCATACGCCAATTTGGCAGTACGGATTTAGTTGAAGAACTGGATTCTTTTGTCCGAAATAGAAAACTAAATGAACAATATGAGCGGGCGAGGTTGTATCAGGAATTTTATGTTCTGGATTCGCAGCAGAAGGCTGAAGAAATATTTGAGTCACTTGGAAAATACAAGGATTCGGAACAACAGAAGGAACAATGCAGAATCAAAATAGAACAAATTAAAGAAAATGCTCGTCTCGAAGCTGAACGAGAAGAGGAGAAACATCGTAAAACTACCAAAAAAGCATTGCTTATATGCATACCTATAATTTGTGTCGTCATTGCACTGGTAGTTGTTTTGGTAACAGTTATATTGCCGAATTCAAAAAAACAATCCAACGAAAGTAATATGGAAGATAATGGCAATATCTATACCGAAAATGATGATAATAGCTATTTGGAAGGTGGCGTATTTGATGCGGGTGAATTTACTGTTAATGTTCCATCCGGATGGAAGGCATTTTCGGAAGACGGATACCAAGTGATTGTTGGCAAAGGAGCTAATAATAATGATGATGCATTCATTAAGCCAAATGTCCGTATCTTCTGGTTTGACCCAAGCGTTACTGTTGAAGAAGCAAGAGGTGAATATGATAACGTTGAGGATATAACAGGGGTAATAATTAAAGGAGTAGAATGTGATGCTTTCGCAGGGAGTCTTACAGGATACACAGGTAATACGCCTGTAGAATACAGATATGAAATTATTCAGTGCAAGACGAATGAATGTAATTTTGTATGCCAGGTTTTGATTTCAATAGGGAAAGAAGAGATGGGCATTTCCTGGAAAGATACGGATGTTAAAAACATTTTGGAGAGTTTATCGTCTAAATAAGAGCATTTCAACTTTGGGTTAAGCAAATGGATTTTGAATAAGTATATAACAAGAGTGGAATAATATGGAAAAGACATTTGAACAAAAAATAATTGAAGCATTCGAACAATATGGATGACAAGATGAACCGTTGCTTTTGATTAAAATTCATTAAAATAGCTCACTATAAAAAGCAACAAAAAACACCGAAAAACCTTTATTTTTCAAGGAATTTCGGTGTTTTCTTTGTCTGCACCTTCAGGGGCTCGAACCCTGGACACCCTGATTAAGAGTAAGTGTAAATTCCCGCCTATTAAACAAAAAAAACAAAAAAGTTGATTTTGTTTAATAGGAAGAAGTGGGAGCTTCATGTGATAATCTGCTATATACTTTAAGAAATGGAAAAAAGAATTAAGATAGATTCAGACAAAATGAAGGAACAGGCATTTATGATGGTTTTATGCGGAGCTGCGCCTTTGATTTGTTATTTTAGAATCTAATTGTTGTTATGCAAATGCTGCCCACAAAAACTCATTAGAATCGGAATATCTATTGTAGCAGTAGTCCATATTTCTTCCAGGTTCATGCTTGCGTACTGATGAGCGAATAAATCCCTCATCCCAGAAATATCTTTCCATGGAATATCTGCATTATTTTCTCTGAAAGTATCTGAAAGTTTTTTTGCAAGTTCTCCTATTTGCTGTAAATTAAAAGCGATAGAACTTTTATAATCCCAGTCGCTTTCAAAGATATCAAAATCCAAGCCGAATCGATTTATAGTTTCTTCAATCCGGTGGCAGTAATTTTCTATATGCTGAATAATTTGAATATCTTTATCCATAAATCAGTTCCCTTTCCTTTTGTATACTATTAACAAAATCTTTATCATCATTATACTTCAGGGAACTTTCTGTTATGATATCCACATCCTTGCCAAAAGCCTCACAGATATCCTGCCTTATTCCACTTATTGCAAAAATACTTTTTACCTTTGGAGCGTCAATGCAGAAATCCAGATCAGATGAATTTGTTGCTTCGTTGCGGGCGTACGAACCAAAGAGAAATATTTTATCAATATTTCTTTTCTGGGCAATCGGTTTTATAAGTTTTCTGATTTCGTCTTTGGAATATATTTTTTCCTGCATAAAAGCATCTCCATTAAACTTTTATATAACTATACAGTAGTTAACAAACAGAAGCAATATTTTTTTATGCACCTTCAGGGGCTCCCACCGGCGCCCTAGGCGCCTTTCAGGGGCTCGAACCCTGGACACCCTGAGTAAGAGAAAAGGTATAAATTTATGCCTATTAAACAAACCTATTAAACAAAAAAACAAAAAAGTTGATTTTGTTTAATTGGAAGAAGTGGATGCTTCATGTGATAATCTGCTATATACTTTAAGAAAATGTCAAATTACGAAAAAATATAAAGTAGGTAGTAAAATGATAAAAAATAGAAACCCCTTTCGGAGTTTCTATTTTATATGCACCTTCAGGGGCTCGAACCCTGGACACCCTGATTAAGAGTCAGGTGCTCTACCAACTGAGCTAAAGGTGCTCGCATTAGACGCAAAGAAAATTATATGATAAACTACTAAAAAAATCAAGAAGTTATTGTGGGTGAAGTATATGAGTTACGATGTTTTGTTTTCTCCGATGAATATTGGTTCGATGACTGTAAAAAACCGCATCGTTATGGCGGCGGCAGAAGTCAGCATGGCGCAGACAGATGGAAAGCCAACTGAGCAATTGATGGATTATTACGAGGCACGCGCGAAAGGTGGCGTCGGATTGATTATTCCTGGAATAACTCGCGTCAACGATATGGGTGGCGCATCTACGTTCACTCAGCTTTCAATGAGTCATGATTACAATATTGAACCAATGCGTGAATTCGCCAGAAGAATCCATAATCATGGTTCGAAACTTTGCATTCAACTTCATCATGCTGGGCGCCAAGGATATTCCAGCTCAATTAATTCGCTTCCATTAGTAATTCCAATTGTAAGAAAATTCCCAAAAGTTTTAGATGGGCTCTATGCATGCACACCAGCGCTTCTAGGGCTTGAAGCTAAAGGGATTTGCATGTCTGTGCAAGCTCCGTCCAAGTGCGAACTAGCGGTGCATGGTGCGATGCGAATGCACGCTATGAGTAAGCGCGAAGTTAAAAATCTTATTAACGATTTTGTTGACGCGGCTGTTAGATGTAAGAGGGCAAGCGTTGATGGCGTGGAATTGCATGCGGGACATGGATATATGATTCAACAATTTCTTTCGCCAAATACAAACCATAGAACGGACGAGTATGGCGGAAGCTTTGAAAATAGAATGCGCTTCATTACAGAAATCATCGAAGGCATTAAAGAAAAATGCGGAAACGACTTTCCGCTGATAGTTCGTTTGACGGTTGATGAAATGTACGACCGGATTGGCAAAAAAGGAAAAGGATACGACCTAGAGACGGGCAAATTAATTGCGAAACGTCTAGAAGAGCTGGGCGTTGATGCGATTAATGTAACTAGCGCATGCTACGAAGTTTTTAATGGATGGCTCGAGCCAACTACATATGAACCAGGTTGGCGTAAATATCTTGCAAAAGAAATTAAAAGTGTTGTTAGTATTCCGGTTATTGCAGCAAATGTTATTAGAACGCCAGAGCAAGCTGAAGAGCAACTTAAAGAGGGCTGCCAAGATTTCGTCGCATCTGCAAGAACATTTTTCTGCGATCCGGATTGGGCAAATAAGGCAAAGGAAGGCCGTTCAGAAGAAATCCGTCGTTGCATAGGGTGCCTTCATTGCATGAAGACTTTTATGAATAATGCAACACTTGGAAAGCCGACCGAGTGCGCGCTTAATATGAGTTTTGGTAGAGAAAAAGAATATGAGAACATGCCGATAGATGGCGATAACAAAAAAGTAGTTATTGTAGGCGCGGGACCAGCGGGACTGACTGCTGCGCAAACGCTTGCACGTCGTGGCTTTGATGTCCAGGTTTTTGATAAAAATGAAAAAGCTGGAGGACAAGTTACAACTGCGGCTAAGTGCAACCTTCGCGATAAGCTTTACTGGAGCATTGAAGATTTGATGACACTTGCAAAGAAGGAAGGCGCAAAGGTTGAGCTCGGAAAAGAAATTGGCGCTGACGACATAAAGCAGATGAATCCGTATGCTGTTATCTTGGCAACTGGTGGCGTTCCAATTGTTCCAAAATCAATTCCAGGCACAGACAGAGAAAATGTTTGCACGGCAGACGAAATTATTTTGAAGCAAAAAGAAATTTCAGGAAAGAAAGTTGTCGTTGTTGGCTCTGGAATGACTGGTCTTGAAACCGCTGAGATTTTGGGCGAAAAAGGAAACAAGGTAACGGTTGTAGAGATGGCAGGAGAAATCGCACCGGGTGCATGGTTCCAACTTGTTGATGATGAGATGGAACGCTTAAATCCGCTGGGCGTAGAATTTATGCTTAACACTAAACTTGTTTCAATAGAAGAAAAAGGAATTGTTTGCGAAGATGTAAAATCAGGTGAGAAGAAAAACATTGATGCAGATTTCGTTGTGCTTTCGCTTGGCGTTCGCCCGACACCTGGGGTTGCAGACGAAATAGAAAAACTTGAAAACATTAAGACTTACAAAGTTGGAGATGCGCTTTCAAGTGGCACAATAGCAGCTGCTTGCCACAGCGCTTTCGAAACAGCGATGTCGATAAATTAATGCGAGTAATTGAAGGGGGCCAAAACATGATAGAAAACAAAAATATAGTTTTAACTGGTGGATCAAGTGGAATTGGAAAATCTATTCTGGAAAAACTTGCAAAGAAAAAAGGAAACAAAATTATTGTCGCGTGTAGAAGCGCTGCAAGCATTTCTGGATTTGGCGAGAATGTAATTCCATTTGCATGCGACTTAAGCTCGAAAGAAGGCGTTGATAATCTTTTTGAAAAAATTAATGCAGAGTTCGACATGGCCGACATTTTTATCTCTAATGCAGGCGCACCGTATTATGAAAAAGTCGACTACGTTAATTGGGACCGAATTGAGCACATCTATCAGCTAAATACGATTTCGCATATTTATATTTATCAAAAATATTTAGAGCATCTTAATGGAAGAAACGGCCACCTTTGCTACACAATTTCAGCAATGGGCGAGATGGCGCTTCCAGGATACGCGCTTTATGCTTCTTCGAAATTTGCTATGAAGGGCTTCCAGCAAGCTATTCGTAGGGAAGGTGTAAAAAACTTAAAACTCACATGTATATACCCTGTTTCTACAAACACTAACTTTTTCAATGTTGGAGGAAACGGAATTGAAATGGAAAAACCATTCCCAGTCCAAGAGCCGGAAAAAGTTGCCGATGCAACTATTAAAGGAATTGAAAAGGGAAAGAAAAACGTATATCCATGTGGCATATATGTTTTCTCTAAAGTGCTTATGACAATTCTTCCGCCAGTTAGAAATATTTATCTTGGCATGGAACAAAAAAGACTTGAGAGATTTTTATTTCGCGTTGAGGAAGCAAAGAAGTTGAATAAATAGCATAGGCCGAAAAAGTCGGCGCCAATATGGGAGAGTGTTTTTGAATATGAAATCATGCACAGGAAAAGTGTTATTTGTTGATTTAAGTTCAGGTAGCACAAAAATAAAAAAGATACCGGATGAAGTTTACGAAAAAGTGCTTTCGGGAAAAGGGCTTGCGGCTTGGTATTTGTATAAAAATATACCAGCAGATGCAGATCCTTTGGGCCCTGAAAATATTTTATGCTTCGCATCAGGCGCACTTACAGGCACTGGCGCTTTGCTTTGCGGAAGATGGACCGTTGCATGCAAAAGCCCTTTAACTGGAGGTTGGGGCGATGCTAACTGCGGCGGAGTTTTTTCTCCTGCAATAAAGCAGTGCGGTTACGATGCTATTTTTATTTCTGGAAAATCTGAAAAGCCAGTATATTTATATTGCGATAATACCAAGGTCGAGGTTCGCGATGCTTCGGCTTATTGGGGGATGGATGCAACTGATGCTGAAAATAAAATGCATGAGGACCTTGATAGTCAGTCAAAGAAGCGCCCATGTATAGCGCTAATTGGAACCGCTGGCGAAAAGCTTTCGCTCATCTCCGGAATATGTAATGAGCAAGGACGTATTGCAGCTAGAAGTGGCGTCGGCGCAGTTATGGGCAGCAAGATGCTAAAGGCGGTTGTTCTTGCGGGATCAAAGCCAATGCCATGCGCAGATAAAGATGCAGTTAAAGAGTTATCAAAAACGCTTGGATCAAAAGTTAAGAAGATGAGTATGCCAAGTGGATTTGGAGGATTCTTGGGTCTTGGTGGCAAGATGTTAGGCAAGATGCCTTCGATCCCTCTTGATGGCTCGATGACTACGCTAATCTTTCGCGAATGGGGAACGCCATCAAACACTCCGATGGCAATAACTAGTGGCGACGGCCCTATAAAAAATTGGTCGGCAGGACCTAAAGAGGCCAAGGGCATGACAAGAGCTTATAACCCAGACAAAATCAATCGTATAGAAAAAGTAAAATATCATTGCTATTCATGTCCGATAGGATGCGGTGGAAAACTAAACATAAATTCGAATCCTTTTGTGGATTATGAAGAAACTCATAAACCTGAATATGAAACAATTGAGGCGTTCGGACCGCTTCTTAAAAACAGTTCGTTAGAGAGCGTTTTGGCGATAAATGAAATTCTAAATCGTGCTGGCGTTGATTCAATTTCTGCGGGCAACACCTTAGCATGGGCATTTGAGTGCTACGAAAAAGGAATAATTACGAAAGAGCAAACGGGCGGCCTCGAACTAAAATGGGGAGATTTTGAAGCAATCGTTAAGCTAACGAAGATGCTTGTTAACCGAGAGGGCTTTGGAAACGATTTAGCTGATGGCGTAAAAAGAGCTTCGGAAAAATATGGCGGCAAAGAATTTGCGATGCATGTAGGTGGCCAAGAGCCCGGCATGCATGATACGAGAAACGACCCGCAACTTGCTATTCATATGGTTGCAGAGCCAGCGCCCGGAAAGCATACGATTGGAATGGCTATCCAGTACGGCGCAATGTCGCTTTGCGATATTTGCTCATGGGCTCCGCCGGTTAAAGTTCATCCAAAAGCAAATGATATCCTGCCGACGCATGAGATGGCGCTAATCAGTAAAGCGAACGCATGCTACTCTATGCTGACTGATGCTGTTGGCGGTTGCTATTACGGCGAGATGATGGGCGCGCATATGTGGAAGGTTGTCGATTATTTGAATGCGGCAGCAGGATGGAATTTTGACGGCGACCATTATATGGAAATTGGTGAAAGAATCCAAACGATACGGCAGATGTTTAATATTAAGCACGGATTTAAGCCAGCAGATGTAGTGCTGCCAAAAAGGATGGCGGGCGAACCACCGCTTGAAGATGGACCGCTCAAAGGTGTGACACTTAAAAATAAAGAGCAAGTTTCGATGCATTGGGAAGCTTTTGGATGGGATTCAAAAACCGGCGAACCGCTTTTAGAAACAATTGAAAAGTTAGGAATTGACTCGCTGATGGAGGATAAAATGTTTGATGCGGAGGTAGGCAAAAATGAGTAAAAAACCTATTTTTAATTTAAACGAATGTATTAACTGCGGGATATGCGCTCAAGGATGCCCCGTTTCATGCATTGAACTTTCGCTAGAAGGTAAGCAAGGGAAATATAAAAATGTTTTTCCGCAACTTATTTCTGATAAATGTATAGGGTGTGGGCTTTGCGAAGTGAACTGCCCAATGGATTGTATAAAGGTCGAGGAGAAATAATGAAGGTAAAAGTTCTTCCACCGGCAGGCTGCGATAGGTCGTGCCTTGATGAAAAAAGTTGGATGGAAATTCCAGAAGGAGCAGACGTAAGTTTTGTGCTTGATAAAATTTCGTGCGGGAAACTAAAAGCAAAACTTTTGCTTATTAGTGTTAATGGCGAAAGGGCCAAGCTTAATCAAAAATTAAAAGATGGAGATATTGTGGGATTCTTTATCCCAGCAACAGGCGGATGACCCGCCTGTTTTTTTATATCTAGATAACTTAGGTTTTGAGAAACTATCGATTGATTATATACTTAAAAATTGGATTACCTTTAGCGGAGAACTTCTCTTCATACTCTGTCATGATATTGCCTTCGTTCATCGTAGCATCATGATGCAAGTCGCGAGTTACTTTTAGGAGGTTCCACTTCGTCTCTTCAACTTCTTCTAATGAAAAATCAAAAAGGACTTCATTATCAGTCTTAAATTCTATTACACCATCAGCCTTCAAAATTTTATCATATCTAGCAAGGAACTGACGCGATGTTAAGCGGCGTTTTGCTGTGCGTTTCTTTGGCCATGGATCAGAAAAATTCAAAAAGATTTTATCTACCTCGGCGTTTGCAAATACGCCACAAATGTATTCGGCATCCATTCTAATAAATTTAACATTAGCGAGCATTGCCTCTTCTTGCTTTTGGACCGCACGCAAAAGCACGCTCGAATACTTTTCGATGCCAACAAAATTTATATCTGGATTAAGGCGCGCCATCTCCATAATAAACGTGCCTTTTCCCATACCAATCTCAATCCATACAGGGTTGTCGTTTCCAAAAATGGCGCGCCAGTTGCCCTTTACGGACCACTCGCCTTCCTCTTCGGGAATCACATATTTACTTTCGGCAATCGCTTCGCGCGCGCCAGGAATATTCTTAAGTCTCATGCCACAAATTTTACCACAATTCCCACAAAAAAACATAGCCGCAATATGTTATAATTAGAATAACATTTAAGGAAGGTGTAGCTATGACAAACGTAGAAGTTGTTCAAAAATTTTATGAAGAGGTGTTTAACAATAAAGACCTTACAAATTTAGATGCATATATGCTAGATAGTTATATGCAACATAATCCAACGGCCGCTGATGGCAAAGAAGGATTTAAAAAATTCTTAGAGTTTTTCTTTACTTTTGATCCTCATATGGAAATATTAAAGATTTTTGAAAATGCCGAGAATGAAGTTGCAGTTTTCTTTAAGTGTACTTTTAGGGCTAATGGTCAAATCAACAAAGTTGTTGATATATACCGTCTTGAAAATGGAAAACTTGCTGAACATTGGGATGTTGTTGAGCATGACGTAAAAGAGTTCAGCGAAATAAACGGCCGAAGCATTTTCTAAGCTCCACATCTATACACATCAAATAAGATATGATATCATATCGATAATTCTTTGAACTGGCGTCTCCGCCATGTTTATTTTCACAATATTTATATTAATAAAAGGAGGCTAACTTGCAAATACCTTTAATTAAATATTCTGCGCTTGAGTACTGGCTGGACGGCACAGATCGTTATTATTACTACGCGCCGAAGTTAGAAACATTGCCAAGCAATTTTAACTTTAAGATTAATGAAACTTTCGCGAAAAACTTATCTAAAGAATATAATCTTACTCTTCCACTAAATCTCATGGTCCCAGAGAATCATAAAAGAAATCATAAAGAATGCTTTGAATTATATAGATGGATAAAAAATATTCCAAAGAATAGTTTTTTACGATTGCTAGATAGGGGAAATGATGATGAGTCAATATATGTTTCTTGTCCCGAATTGACCTTTTATCTAGCGGCAAACATGTTTTCCCTTGCAGAGACAGTCATGATTGGAAATATGCTTTGCGCAGAATATGTTTTTGACAATGACTGTGTTTTAAAACAACGCGATAGGCAGCCGGTAACAACATCAAACAAGATAAAACGATACCTTGGGAAATTAGATTGCATTAAAGGTGCCCGTAAAGCACTCGATGCGGCGAGGTATATATCAGATAACTGCAATTCACCTAGAGAGGTTGTGCTAGCGACAATGGCGGCACTTCCAATAAAGGACGGAGGATATGGTATGCCGATATTTGAAATGAATGGAATAGTGAATATTAAAAATGAATATGTTAAGGGACTAGGGAGGGCGAAACTTAGATGTGATATTGTTTGGCCAAAAGAAAAAGTTGTTGCGGAATATGAAAGCAATATGACGCACCTTGAGAAAGAACAGCATAAATATGATAAAAAAAGAATGACTGCGTTAATAGGTTCAGGGTATAAAGTGATTTATATAACGAATGATGATATTAAGTTATTCAGTAGAACGGACGAGACATTTTTTGCACTGAGAAAGTCGTTACATCAACGACGAAGAGAAGAGGAATTTCAAAAACATCTTGATACGCGATATGATGTTTATAATATATTGTTCAGAAGAAACTTTTTTACAAGTCTTTGTGATAAAAAGTATCCATCAGAAAAAAATATTTTATGAAATTACCGAAAAGTGCCCCATTGGTACCCGCGAGGTTCAAATAATTTTAGAACTAAAATGTAACGTTCTCAAAAAACCTTGATTTATCAAGGTTTTTTGAATATATAGAAATAGAAAAAATTGTGTTAAACAAAAAATAATAGATTAATGAGCTTAAATATGTGATTTTGGGGTACCAATGGGGCACTTTTCGGTAATTTTATCAAAACATTTTATTTTGGATTATAGAAAAAGCATTGTTTTGAATTTATATATGGAGGCGGGGCGAAGACCCGGCGAAGCGGCGCTGGAAGCGACGCAATGGGACATAGTAGTAGAAGCTGTGTGAATTGTGGATTATCTTTGATCATCCACAATTCCACGGCCAAGATGATTTTATGTAGCAAAACGCAAAGGGCGGCGCCAGGGCTAAGTAGGGCCCGCGCCTCCTTTTGCTATTTGCGGTGGCTGTGCTTCGTGCGCCAAAACAGTTTCGTTCGATAGCCACCTTTGGTAGAGAAAAAAGGACAGCCCAGAAATTTACCCATAGTTGAAAGTGTGATAAAATTAGATGTAATTTTTTAAGGCTTTAAATAATAACAGCGAGGTAAAAGTTTTTAATTAAGGAGAAGAAAAATGGGAGATTTAGAAAACAAAAACGAAGAAGTAAACGAAGAAAAACCTTCTATGGTTATTTGGTGTAGAAAGGCTAATGGACCTAGAGAACTTAATGGGATTTGTGAGGATGCAGAAAGCTGCCCACAGCCATTTTGCGAAGGAAAGAAAAAATTTTGGTAGATGATGCCAAGAATTTCGCTTAGAAATAGCGATTGAAAAAAGTAAAAAATAAAAGCAAGAGAGGAACGAAATGAAATATAGGAAATTTGAAAATATTGAAAAACCAGTTTCGCTCTTTGGACTTGGCTGCATGAGATTCAACGGAGAAGCGTCTGGAGATTCGATAATAGATGAAGAAAAAGCAATAAAGTTAATTCGCAAAGCTATAGATGGCGGAGTAAATTATATCGATACAGCGTATGTTTACCTAGATAGAACATCAGAAAAAATAGTAGGCAAGGCGCTTAGAGATGGCTATAGAGAAAAAGTTACGATAGCAACAAAGTTGCCAATAGATTTCGTAAAAACGCCAGAAGATATGGAAAGCATTTTTGCCTCAGAATTAGAAAAACTTGAAACAGATCATATAGATTTTTATTTGCTTCACGCACTTGGCAAAGATAGATGGGAAAGATTTAAGGAACTCGGCGTTAAAGAATTTCTTAATCAAAAGAAAGCCGAAGGCAAAATAAAAAATAAATGTTTCTCGTTCCACGGCCCGTATGAAGAGTTTGAGTACATATTAAATGACTTTGATTGGGACATGGTTCAAATCCAATATAATTTTATGGATATAAATAACCAAGCTGGAACAAAAGGACTTAAACTTGCAGCAAGCAAAGGTATTCCAGTAGTAATTATGGAAGGATTGCTTGGAGGAAAGCTGGCGAAGGCGCCAAAAGAGGTACAAGCGATTTATGACGCGTTCCCGGAAAAGAGAAGTCCAGTTGAATGGGCATTTAGGTGGCTCGCAAACAATCCTGAAATTATGACAATACTTTCGGGATGCAATGAGGAAGAGCAAATTGAAGATAACTTAAAGATATTTGACAGCGTTGACGCAGGCATAATGACCGATGAAGAAATGGAATTAATTTCAAAAGTTAGGGATGCTTATAATGCAAGAACAAAAATTGCATGTACCGGTTGCAGATACTGTATGCCTTGCCCAAACGACGTGGCAATTCCTAGAGTATTTAATATGTGGAATGAGTATGGACTATATAATGCTAACCCGCTTGAAAGCTGGGATTATATGGAAATAAAAGAAGCAAAGCAAACGCCTGAAAATTGTGTGGAGTGCGGAAAGTGTGAAAGCGCATGTCCACAGCATCTAAATATAATTGAAGCGCTTAAAACTTCATGGTCCGAGATGATAAAATAGTTCGAAGTGCAACAACAATATAAACGGAGAATATATTAATTAATGGTATACCAAGACATTAGAAATTATTTTGGAAATCAAAATTTTGCATCGGCATCAACATCACTTGATGTCTTGGATATTATGTACAATAGATATGGCGATGACGAAATATTTTGCGTTTTGCTTAATAGCACGAGCGGCAGGGCGTTCGGCGACGACTTGGTTAGAGGCTGCTTTGCACAACTAGAAAAAGCGACCCCGCCAGAAAATATATTGTTTATACTTGTCACAAATGATGTAGAAAGAGATAAGCATCTAGCGCAAATAGAAGGGATAAACCTCTGGCTCGTAGATGAGTTTGAACAGCAACTTTATATTTACGAAACACAGCCAGAAGATTTCTTTGACATAAAAAGAGGCATAGTTCAAGCGATAAGCGAAACGCCAGCTGCAAAAACGAGGAAAGCAGTCCGCACGAAAAACTGGCCATGGGTCACGATAGTTTTGATTGCAATTAATGTAATCGTTTACCTAATCCTAGCGATGAACGGAAATACTGAAAGCACCGAGTACATGCTTAGCAAGGGCGCAGCTTATGGCCCGGCAATTTTCGAGCATTACGAAATTTGGAGATTAGTAACTTGCATGTTCATGCACTTCGGACTTATGCATCTTGCAAGCAACATGATTTACTTAGGAATAATAGGAACAACAATTGAAAACGGAATTGGCCATTTTAAGTTTGCGCTATTGTATATGCTTTCAGGTTTCGCAGCGAGCGTAGTTTCAAGTGCGGTGTACTATTTTGCAGGAGACTTTACTGTTTCTGCGGGCGCAAGTGGTGCAATATATGGTCTGATTGGAGTTGTAGTTTATTTAACTTTCAAAAACAGAGGGCGCATGAGCCGCTCGAACATGTGGTTTAGAGTCACGACCGTACTACTCTTTATATTCGTATCAAATTTCTTAGACGAGTCTGTCGATGCAGTTGCACACATAGCTGGCTTCGTCTTTGGATTAATACTTGCAATACTTTTCTTAGGAGGAAAAAAGAATGAAAAATCCTGATTGTATTTTTTGCAAATTGGCAAATGGAGATATTCCAACAATGTCACTTTATGAAGACGAAAACTTCAATGTAATTTTCGATGCAGGTCCAGCAACATTTGGCCATGCCTTGATTTTACCAAAGGAGCATTACGCAAATATCTATGAGATAGATGAAGACACATTAGCAAAAGCTTATGTTCTTGCAAAGAAAATGGCGACAGTTATGACTGAGGTGTTTAATGCAGACGGCTTTAACATCTTGCAAAATAATAACGAGGCAGCAGGCCAAAGCGTTTTTCATTTCCATATTCATTTGATTCCTAGGTATGAAAACGACCATGCAATTGGAATGTGGACACCAGGACAGCAAGACCAAGAAAAACTTACGAAAGCAATAGAACAAATAAAAAATAAATTATAATTAAAAAGCGGTGATGAAAATCACCGCTTAAAATTTACTGTCCGACATAGCCCCTGTCAATTTTGATAACTGCGAAGTATTCCGGCCATGCATCATGTATATGGCCGGCTATTTTTTTGATTGCTTCTTCGTCAGAATCCTTGTCATCCATAGAAAGCAAACAATCAAAAATTAAATTTGTATGTGTTGGTCCAGGGACCATCCTAAAGTCATGTATCGAAGCATTAGGATAAACCTCGGTTATTTTCTCAAGCGTTTTCTTTCGCATCTTAGCAACCTCAGGATTGTTAGATTCGATAGGGTCCATATGGATTGTTGAAAGACAATTAAACTTTTCGTTCAAATCATTTTCAGCAAGATCTATCGCGTCATGTAGCTCAAAGATGTCACCGCTACCATCAACCTCTGCGTGTAAAGAAATCATAAGACGGCCAGGGCCATAGTCGTGCACGATTAAATCATGTATTCCGACAATTTCCGGATGCGCAAGAACGCACTTTTCAATTTCCCGAACGAGTTCCTCCTCAGGCGGCTGGCCCAGCAAAGGCGACACAGTTTCTTTTATAGAAGAAATACCGGCGTAAAGAATAAAGAGCGAAACTAAAAGGCCGGCGATTCCATCGACATTAATCTTAAAGAAGTAAGCAACTCCGATAGAAAGAAGTGTAACGAGAGTTGCGATGCAGTCGGTTAACGAATCAGTTGCAGTTGCAAGCAACGCCCCAGAGCCAATTTTCTTTCCGACAAAGCGGTTATAAGTGAACATGTAAAACTTAACTAAGATAGCCGCAACCATAATTAAAACAGGAATAAGGCTAATTTCAATAGGCTCTGGCGAAATTATTTTCTTCACAGAAGAAATACCAAGCTCAACGCCAACAACGATAATGATCGCGCTGATAACAAGCCCGGTAAGATATTCAATTCGGCCATGACCGAAAGGATGATATTTGTCAGGCTTTCTGCCAGCAAGCAAAAAGCCGAGCAAAGTTATAACTGAAGAGCCAGCGTCGGAAAGGTTGTTGAACGCATCAGCGATAATAGCAACTGAGCCCGAAATTGCGCCAGCAATATATTTGCCACCAAATAAAATAACGTTGAGAATGATTCCGTAAACACTAGAAAGAGTCGCATAATTTTTGCGAACGCGAGCATCATCAACGCTATCAGGATTTTTGATAAAAATTTTAGTAAGTAGTTTGAACATGTTTCGCCACCAAAAATTATTTTCCTAAAACTTCCATAATGACCCTTGCTACTTTTTGCGCAGCAAAAATCTCGTCAGCTTTGGACATAGCATTAATATAAGAATCTTTGTTTGAGAAGACTTCTAAAATATCGTTAACTAAAGATTCGCGACTAAGCTCTTCTTCTAAAAGAGTTTCTGAAAAACCACGACGCTTAAAAGATTGAGCATTTAATATTTGGTCGCCCCTACTTTGATTCATGCCAAGAGGAATCAAAAGCGAAGGCTTTTTAAGAGCTAGTATCTCATAGATAACATTTGCGCCAGCTCTAGAAATAACGAGCGATGAAGCAGCGAATAAATCAGGAAGATCGTCGCCTACGTATTCAAATTGTTTATAGCCGTCAATGCCATCAAAACTAGGATCAACTTTTCCGGCACCGCAAACATGAGCAATATAAAAAGTTTTAAGAAGCTCATCTAAAGAAGCTCGCACGGCTTCATTTACAGAAGTAGCGCCAAGACTTCCGCCAATTACCATCAATAAAGGCTTATCCTCGCTAAAGCCACAAAATTCATAACCCTTACGAGGATTTCCGCTAAGTAATGATGAACGCACAGGAAGACCTGTATGAACAGATTTATCAGCAGGCACAAAATCCTTTGTTTCTGGGAAGTTATAACAAACCTTAGTTGCCTTCGGGATTGAAAGCTTGTTAGCCAAACCTGGAGTAAGGTCCGATTCATGAATAACTATAGGAATATTTAGAGCGCTTGCGGCATAGACAACCGGCACCGAAACATAACCACCTTTAGAAAAAACGATATCCGGCTTAGACGCTTTCATATGCTTTTTCGCCTCGGAATAGCCCTTCAAAATTCGAAATGGGTCCGAAAAGTTCTTTCTATTAAAATAGCGACGAAGCTTACCCGAAGCAATACCGGTGTAAGGCAAACCTTCCTTCTCAATGAGGCTCTTTTCGATGCCGTCATATGAACCCATGTATTCAATTTCAAAGCCAGCTTCCTTTAGGTATGGAAGGAGAGCAATATTGGGCGTTACATGTCCCGCCGTGCCTCCACCTGTAAGCAAAATTTTACTCATTTTCTTAATTCTCCTAAGAAATCTTCCCTCTATTATACCTTGCTGGTGGGTTGTTTTAAAGGCTACTTTAATATAAAATAGAATGCATGAAAATCTTAATAAAAAACGCAAAAACTCTGCTTTTGGATGTGGCAGGGGATTTTGTAGTACAAGAAAAAAACATCTATGTTGATGGCAACAAAATAGTATCTTTAGACGATGCGCCAGAGGGGTTCGTGCCTGAAAAAACTATAAATGGTGAGGGAAAGCTTGCTATGCCAGGCTTAATAAATGCGCATACTCACGTGTATATGTCGCTCTTTAGAAACTATGCTGACGACCAAGCTTTTTGGGATTGGCTAGAAAATGTGCTAGGTGTTGAGGATGGCTTAACCGAGGAGGATAGTTACTGGGGAACGCTGCTCGGAATTATGGAGATGCTTAGAACCGGCACTACATGTTTCGTAGACATGAATATTAAGTCTGCCCAGGGCGTAAAAACGGGTGAAAGGTCTGCTTCTGTAGGCGCAGCTTATGAGTCAGGAATGAGAGCGGTTATTACTCGCGGACTTTCAGGCGAAGCTAACTCAGAAGAATCACTTTGGAAGTATGGCCAGGTAGTAAACGAGATAGATTTATTCCAAGGCGAAGAAAGAGTTCGTTTTTGGATGGGACCACATGCACCTTATAGTTGCATGAAAGACTATCTAGAAAAGTTAACTGCTACCGCTAAAAAATATAATATCGGCAACAATATCCATCTTTCTGAAAGCGAGTCAGAAGTAGAAAACATGATAAAAGAACATGGAGTGACGCCGATTAAATATGTTGAAGACATTGGAGTTTTCGACGTGCCTACAATTGCGGCACATTGTGTTAATGCAACAGAAGACGACATGGATATATTTGTTAAACACGGCGTTAGTGTTGCTCTTAATCCAAAGAGCAATATGAAACTTGGCAATGGTTTTGCGCCAGCCGAAAAGATGCTTGAAAAAGGCGTTAACCTTTGCTTAGGCACTGATGGACCAGGAAGTAACAACACGCAAAACATGTTCGCAGAGATGAACACAGCAGCACTTATTTATAAAGGCGCAAATAAAAAGGCTCAATGTATTAGCGCGCAAGATGTTCTTAAGTTTGCGACAATTAACGGAGCAAAAGCTATTGGCCGCGAAGGAGAACTTGGAGAAATTAAAGTGGGTGCATTTGCCGACATAATTCTCTTAGATCTTAATGTTCCACAGTTCCAACCAGAAAACAATATTGTTTCAGGTCTTGTTTATTCATCAAACGGAAGCGAGGTTGAAACAGTAATCGTTGATGGTGAAGTCTTAATGGAAGACAGAAAATTCTTAACAATAGATGAAGAAAAAGTATATAAGGAGTGTGCTAAGCGTTCAAAACGTTTAGGAATGATGAAATAATGAGCAAAATAAAAGATATAAACCAAGCAAAATCAGGTCACCAAAAAATTGAATGGGTTAAGAGAAACTGCCCACTTCTAAATTCTTTAGAAGAAGAGTTTAAAAATACTCTTCCTTTTAAGGATAAAAAGATTGCACTTTCGGTGCACTTAGAAGCGAAGACCGCGTACCTTTGCGAGGTTTTAAAAGCTGGCGGCGCTAAGATGTTTGTTACAGGTTCTAACCCACTTTCAACACAAGACGATGTGGCAGCAGCCTTAGTAGATGACGGAATGGAAGTTTTTGCTTGGTATAATTGCACCGAGGAAGAATATTTTGAAAACATAAAGGCTGTTTTGGGAAATGATTGTCAAATCATCATCGATGATGGCGGCGACCTCGTACATATGCTCCACACAGAAATGCAAGATAAGCTTCAATATGTAATCGGTGGATGCGAAGAAACGACAACAGGTATTATTCGCCTTAATGCGATGGATAAAGAAGGAAAACTAGCCTTCCCAATGGTACTTGTTAACAATGCGCAATGTAAGCATTTCTTCGACAACCGTTATGGCACAGGCCAATCTGTTTTCGACGGAATCAACCGCACAACAAACCTTATTGTTGCTGGCAAAACGGTTGTTATTGCCGGATACGGATGGTGTGGCAAGGGCTGCGCAATGAGAGCTAAAGGCCTTGGCGCAAAGGTTATCGTAACGGAAGTTGATCCTGTAAAAGCTATTGAAGCGGTAATGGATGGCTTTGAAGTTATGACGATGAACGAAGCTGCAAAGGTTGGCGATTTCTTTATTACAGTTACTGGATGCAAAGGAGTTATCACAGAAAAAGATTTCGAGGTTATGAAAGACGGCGCAATTATGTGCAACGCTGGACACTTCGATATCGAAATAGATGTTGCAAGATTAAGAGAGATTGCAGTTGAAAGCCGCGAGATGCGAAAGAATATAATGGGATACAAGATGCCAAACGGAAGATGGCTTAATGTATTAGCAGAAGGACGTCTTGTTAACTTAGCAGCTGGCGATGGACATCCAGCGGAAATCATGGATATGAGTTTTGCTATCCAAGCGCTTTCAGCAAAATACTTAGTTGAACATAAAGACGACATCAAAACAAAACTCATTGATGTCCCAGAAGAGATTGATAAAGAAGTAGCAACAAGAAAACTTAATTTCCTTGGAAAGAGTATTGATGTTCTCACGGAAGAACAAAGGAATTATTTGGAGAGTTCAAATATATGAAAAATCTAAATTTGAAATTTGCAGGAATTGATTGGTTGCCTTCGGAAGAGACAGAGCAGTTTTTAGACGAGGCTGAGTTAGCAAAAAAGGAATTGCTCGAAAAACTAGGGCCGGGAAATGAATTTACTGGCTGGGTTGATTTGCCAATTAATTATGACAAAGAAGAATTTGAAAGAATAAAAAAAGCAGCTGATAAAATTAGAAAAGACAGCGATGTTTTAGTTGTCTGCGGAATAGGTGGCTCATATTTAGGAGCCCTTAGCGCTATCGATTTTCTTAAAGGCTCTATGTATAACTTAAAGCTTTTATCTAAAGGAGCCGGCGCATGTTCCGACCCATTAATTTTATTTGCAGGAAACAGCATGTCCCCTGGTTATATAGGAGACATAGTAGAACTTATTAAAGACAAAGATTTTTCAGTTAACGTAATTTCGAAATCAGGAACGACAATGGAGACATCTATCTCCTTTAGAATTTTCAAAAAACTTCTTGAAGAAAAATACGGAAAAGAAGAAGCTGCAAAAAGAATTTATGCTACAACTGACAAAGAAAAGGGCGCGCTAAAGGGCCTTGCGCAAAAAGAAGGTTACGAAACTTTTGTTGTGCCAGACGATATTGGCGGAAGGTTCTCTGTGCTTACTGCAGTAGGGCTTTTGCCAATAGCTGCTAGTGGCGCTAGTATAGACAAACTTATGGAAGGCGCATCTTCGATGCGCAAAGAACTAATCGAAGAGGACGATGCGGCGCTAGAGTATGCAGCATTAAGACAACAACTTTACGATTGGGATAAGTTTATAGAGATTTTTGCGACATATGATCCTGACCTTAAAAATATTGGCGAGTGGCTTAAGCAACTCTTTGGCGAAAGTGAAGGAAAAGAAGGCTTTGGAATCTTTCCTGCATCTGTAAACTTTACTTCAGACCTTCATTCAATGGGACAAATGATTCAAGAAGGCGAACGCACAATTTTTGAGACAGTAATTAATGTTGAAAACGAAGAAACAAATCTTTTAATTCCTGGGTTCGAGGAAGACTTTGATGGATTTAAATATCTAGAAGGAAAACAAGTAAACTTACTTAACCAAACGGCTGTAGAGGGAACTGCAAAAGCGCACTTAGCTGGCGAAGTTCCACAAGTTTATATTGGAATTCCTAAAAAAGATGAGTTTAGTTTAGGACAGCTTTTCTACTTCTTTGAATTTGCATGTGCAATAAGCGCATATATAGAAGGTGTTAATCCTTTTAATCAGCCGGGAGTAGAAGAATATAAAAAGAATATTAAAGAGATTTTGGCGAAATACAAAAATTAGTCATCCTCTTCAATGATTTGGATTTCTAAATAGTCAAAATCGATACTATCAACGAAAGAATCTTTCGTGAAACGAGTTTTTGCAACACGCTTGAAGTCAGCAATGTTTGAATCTAGCCAGATTGGAACACTTAAATCGAATTCATTGCAAGCAGCCTCAAGCGCATCAAAGATTTTACGAGTACGATTTGTATCCGTATCATTTTTGATAACGCTATCGCGAAGTAACTTATTATCTTTTATGATTTTTGCCCACAATCTAAACATAAACGGATTGTAGCATATAAGAAGAGATTTTTTCAATAGACGCAAAGTGTGTCCGGGACATGTACCGGCAGACATGGAGAAAACTATGACAAACGAAATATTAAAATTAAAAGAATGGGTAGATGGAAGCGATAATATCGTTTTCTTTGGTGGCGCTGGAGTTTCAACAGAAAGCAACATTCCTGATTTTAGAAGCGTTGATGGTCTTTATAATCAAGAATATGATTATCCGCCGGAAACAATTCTTAGCCACACTTTCTTTATGAGAAACCCAGAAGAGTTTTACAGGTTTTATAAAAACAAGATGCTTATATTAGATGCAAAGCCTAACGCAGCGCATCTTAAACTTGCAGAACTTGAAAAAGCCGGAAAGTTAAAAGCCGTTGTTACGCAAAATATTGACGGACTACATCAAGCGGCTGGAAGCGAAAAGGTTTACGAGCTGCACGGAAGCGTGCATAGAAACTATTGTACAAAATGCGGAAAGTTTTTTGGTCCGCAGTACATGAAAGATGCAGAAGGTGTACCTAAGTGTGACCATTGCGGTGGGATGATTAAACCAGACGTTGTTCTTTATGAGGAAGGTTTAGATAACGATATAATTAATGGCGCCGTTGCAGCAATAAGCAAAGCAGACATTCTAATAATAGGTGGAACGAGCTTAGTTGTTTATCCGGCAGCAGGACTTATTGATTACTATAGAGGAAACAAACTTGTTTTAATAAATAAAAGTACAACGCCGAGAGATTCAAGCGCAGACTTAGTTATTAATGACAGTATCGGACAGGTATTTTCAAATCTTTAGGAGGGCGAAATGGATAATAAATTTTTAAGTGGTGGAATAGCAGAACTTGAACATGCAAAGTTAGCAGTTAAGATTAATGCTGAAAAGCAACAAGAACTTCTTGATCTTGAGGCAAGACTTAAAAGGAAAGAAAAAGAAGTAGAAAATCAAAAAAGATATACAGCAGATAAAGTTGAATCTGCTATAAAGGAGCGCAGAAATGCTTTAAGAAAAAATCTTGATGCGCAAGTAGAAGATGCAAATAAGAAGCTTAAAAACGCTGACAAGAAAAAGAAAAAGGCTAAAGACATAGCTGTTGATAAGCGTATAAAGAGCGATACATTCAACTTTAGAGATGATACAAAGAGACGCAAAAAAGAAAACGCAGCTCTATTTAAGACTTATAAAGTGCCGGGCTTTTGCAATACTTCATATTATTATTCTATGTTTGCGCCTAGAAGATTTAAGGATATTTTTACAATCTTAATTACGGCAATTATTGCTCTTGCAATTATTCCTAATATTGTGTGCGCATGCTTACAAACAGAATCAATTTTTACTAGAATTCTTGTTTATAGCATCATCGTTGTAATTTTCGTTTTGATATACACAATAGTTTACTTAGTTACGCATTCGGGCAATAAAGGCGAAGCTATCTTAAAAGGTAGAGCTAATATTGATGCTGCTTATGCAAACAAGCAACAAGTAAAGAAAATTACTAAAGACATAAAAGCCGATGATGATGAGAGCCAATATAATCTCCAAGAGTTTGATGAAGAAATTGAGCATTTCAAAGGCGAATATACAGAAGCTTCAAAGAAGAGAGACGACGCCTTAGATGTGTTTGATAAAGAGACAGCTCCAGCTATAAAAGAAGAAATCGAAAATGATAGCAAAGAAGTTTTAGAAGAACTTAAAAAAGAATATGAATCATTAAAGGCAATCTTTGATGAAAAAGAAGAAACTGTAAAGCAAGTAAGCGCAGAGCTTAATGAAACTTATGGTGTTTATCTAGGAAAGAAAAATCTTTCTGAAGAAAAAATAGATGAGCTTATTTCAATAATAAATGAAGGAAAAGCTCAAACAATTATGCAAGCGTTAGACTTACTTGGCGGTGAATTGAAATAATGGAATTTAGGCCTGTAGATAGAAGCGTTGAATTTAAGGGAACCTTAAAAGGAAAAAATAGAGAAAGGCAAAGGATAAAATCATATCTTATTGGCTTTGCTATTTTTGCTGTTGTTGTAGGCCTAATCGTTTTCTTTGCGACATTCTTCAGGAAATATAGAAACTACAAAGTCACATCAGAGATTGAAATTACAAACTCTGATGAGCATACCGCATATCGTCCTTTTTTAAGAGGTTATATAAAAGTTGGTGGCGATGGCGTAACCTATTTTGATAAAAGCGGCTTAACATGGTCCGAAAACTATGAAATGTCTCAGCCGATAGTTGATGTTTGTGGAGGCTATATTGCCGTTGCGGACATGAAGACGACCGACGTTTATATTTTTGATGAAGGTGGACTTTTAAATAGAATTACTGCTCAGCGAAGTATTATCGATGTCGAGGTTTCTAAACAAGGCGTTGTTGCTATTGCAACAGATGACAAGGAATCAAATTTTATTGAGTTGGTAAACAAAGACGGCAAAGAACTTATTAGTGCAAAAAGCATCTTTTCATCTAGCGGTTACCTTACAGATATTGCTCTTTCAAACGATGGCACAAAACTTGTTGCTGCGTTTGCAGGCGTAGGAGAAGGCGCAATCACATCGAAAGTTGTTTTCTACGATTTTTCTGAAAACAATGATGGAGATGATATGATTGTTGGCGGCTTTAACCAATATGAATCGATAATTGTAACAAATGTCGAGTTTATGAAAGGAAATAAGGTTTGCGCAGTTGGAAACAGCGGATTTTCAATTTATGATTTTGCGAGCAAGCCTAAACTTGTAAAGGAAAACTTAGAGTTTCCATGGCAGATTCAAAGTTTATTCTTTGGGGACAAACAAATTGGATTTATTGTTTTAGATGATGAAATTGAAAACAATTATTGCATCAAGGTATTTAACTTAAATGGAAACATGATTTCAGACAAAGGATTTGATTTTGCTTATAATAGCGTAGCTTTTGCCGGAGACAATGTTTTGCTATACTCGTCAAATGATTGCGAAATCTATAGTTTTGCGGGAATTAAAAGATTCTCTTATTCTTTTGATGAAAGAATCGCATTCTTGCTTCCTTGTGGCAGTGAAAACAATTTAATCTATGCGAAAGCAGATAGAACACAATTTATTAAATTAAAGTAGAGGTAATTATGGCAACAAGTACAATCGTAACAATTATAGTAATCGTGTTTATTATTGCAGCGGCAGTTTATGGCTACTTAAGAGGTTTTATGAAAATCTTAGTTACGACAGTAGCATTAATTGTTTCGCTCGTATTAGCGTTCCTTATCGCACCTTCTTTTGCAAAACTTTTAGAAGGCACATCTATAGGAGGCGCAGTAGACAATAATCCTTTTGGAGGCATGATAACAAAAGTAATTGCTTTTGTTATTGTAGCCGTTTTGGTTTATGTCATTATTAGAATTGTTTTGTCTTTGGCACATGTAATCACAAAGATTCCTGTTGTTAGAGGTGTTAACCGTATTCTTGGTGGCGTTGTAGGACTTATTGAAGCCTTGCTCGTTATTTGGATTATTTGTTTAGTTATTCAATCACTTTATTTCACACCGTTTGGCGTTCAGGCGATTGGAGTTATTAACGGAAGCGATTTCCTGAAATTCTTCTACGACAATAATCTTCTTGCGACTATTGCGCTTAAAGTATTTCAGAAGTAGCAAATGTGTCTTGATTTAAAGATGCGGTATTGTTATAATAATCGGGCGCCTAAAAATTAGGCGCGGTTATAAATGGCGACGTAGCCAAGTGGTAAGGCATGGGTCTGCAACACCCTGATCACCAGTTCAAATCTGGTCGTCGCCTTTAAAATTCCTTGATTATTCAAGGGATTTTTTGTTTCTCCGGGTGGTCGCCGTATGGTCACCACTTTATCTCCACAAATCAAGAATTTGTAGGGCTCTTTGCATTTTTGAGTGCTAAATACTCTTGTGGCGGAACCCCTCCTCAAATGAGAATACTTTTAATGCTAATTGTTTGCTATAAATACTCTCATAGGCCTACCCCTTCTCGTATGAGAGTACTTTTGGTGTCTAAAAAGTGATTTTGATACTCTCATAGGCGTACCCCTCTTCATATGAGAATGTTTTTTGCTTTTTTTAAATCGCAATTTTTGATTCCAAAACCGAATCTACAATTTCTGATTTTCCAAAAGGCTGGCTTAATGAGTGCACGTATAGTGAACTTGCAACGAAAGAGGATTTTGATAAGTTTTGATTGAAATATATGGGTTTTAGGAAAAGAAAATCATTACATATAGTGTTTTTTGTTTCATTTTGTATCAATATATGGGAGTTTACTATTGAGTAGAATGAAGAATTATG
>JAZRXA010000055.1:0-6265 GCA_045599965.1 Lachnospiraceae bacterium
ATCAGCAGGTTGAGGGTTCGAGTCCCCCCATCGGCTTTTTTGGACCCTTAGCTCAGCTGGTTAGAGCAACCGGCTCATAACCGGTAGGTCCCGGGTTCGAGTCCCTGAGGGTCCATTACCCTAAGGGGTTGAAAAGTTAATAGATGCCGCAGTGGCGGAACTGGCAGACGCGCAGGACTTAAAATCCTGTCGTAGCAATACGGTATCGGTTCGATTCCGATCTGCGGCACATGTAAAAACAGAGGTAAAGCTTATCTCTGTTTTTTTATTGCAATAATCATTTTAATACTGCTTCAATCATATTTGACAGAACAAATTGTGAAATGATAAGATTGATTTCGATTTAAATTGCAACAAAAAATAATAAGAGAGAGTAGGATAAAATGATTAGAGTAATTGAAGGAGATAAAAAATTAGACTTGGAGTTTGCCCCAGGCGATACTATTTTAAATGTACTACAAAAAGCCAACATAAGTGGAATAGATGCGCCATGTAATGGAAAAGGTGTATGCAAAAAGTGCACTGTTATGGTTAGAGGTAGTTCAGGTACACATGTTGTCTTAGCATGCAAAACAAAAGCAGAAGATAATATGGTTGTTGAAATTTCACCTGTTAATCGAATATCTTTTGCAGATAACTCAACACTTGAAATATGTAAGCCAGATAATGGGCAAGAAGGATATGCGGTAGCTTTTGATGTGGGAACAACAAAAATAGTTGGTTTTTTACTTGATTTACAAACAGGGCAATTGCTTGCTTCTTCAAAGGACAGTAATAGGCAAAGTGCATATGGGACAAATGTAACATCAAGATTACAGGCAGCTTCAGAAGGATTTTTCGAGCCGCTTGTAAAAACTATAAGAAAGCAATTAAATAGACATTTAAGTGATATGTGTCAAGAAGCAGGTGTTGATAAAAATGATGTTAAACAAATTGTTATTATAGGAAATACGCTTGCACAGCATTTCGTGGCAGCGATAAATCCAACGCAGGATACGCAAACACCGATTGAACAAGAAGAGCGCTTTGACAGTGGAATGACTGCAAAAGAAATAGGGATAGATATAGATGCCGAAGTGTTTTTTGCACCAATAGTGGATCAACTAATTGGAGGAGATGTAATATCAAGCATTTACGCGATAAAAGGACATGAAGCAAAAAATCCTATATTACTTATGGACCTAGGAAGTGAATTGACATTAGTTGTAGGATGCGGTGATAAGTTTGTATGTTGTGCAGCTGATGGGGGAGCCATCATGAAAGCGTCAACATTGGACTGCTGCATTACAGCATCTAATGGAGCTATCTCAAGCGTTACATTAGAAAATGAACAATTACAATTTACAGTGTTAGGTGATACAAAACCAATAGGGCTTTGTGGCTCGGGTCTTATTGATATATTGGCAATATTATATGAAGAAGAAGTTATAGATGACTTTGGACATATATGCGATGCAGAGGATGTAAAAGAATCTTTGGCTAAACATATAGTAAAAAAAGATGGTAGAAATGCTTTTGCACTTTTAGAGGATGGAAGTATTTGCTTAACGGAAAAGGATATAAGTTTGTTTTTGATGGCAAAAGCAGCTATGGGCGCAGGAATACAAATAGCTCTAGATGAATATGGTATAGATATAAATGATGTGTCAGACTTTTTTGTTTCGGGCGGATTTGGAACATTTATTAATATGGATAATGCAGCAAAATTAAATATGTTTCCATCTATACTGCTATCAAAATGTAATAGAGTTGGAAACTCTGCAGCAGCAGGAGCGAAGTCGGCGGCACTTTCAAAAGATGCAAGGAATAAATTTAAGGAACTTTCGAGCGAACTTAGATATGTATCTCTTTCTGAGCATCCGTCGTTTAGTGATTACTATATGGACGCTATGACCTTTGATTACTAGAAGTTGAAAATATTTTGATGAAATAGTGAGTTGTCGTTTAGGTGACATACTCACTATTTTTTTGTGAAATTGATTAGCTAAATTAAGTGGAAAATTCCATCTGTAACTGATTAAAAAAACTTGACAGGGGGAGGTGGAATTAATACAATGTTTGTGAATTTATCACAACAAACGAAAAAAGAAAAGTGTTTTTTTGTGAAATATGCAAACAGTGAGCGACAAAAATAGCAAAAGAAATATAGTAATTATTATGGCATTGTGTTTATCAACAGCGATGCTTATTTTGTCAGCATCAAAGGTTTGGGAGTATTCATTTAAGAATAGTTTTATTGAGACAGGAAAGATTGAAATAGAATTAAAACAATTAGAACTTGGACTAAGTGGCGAAAAAAAAGAAGTTACGCCTAATAAGTTAGTAGCTCCAGGAGAAAAAACATCTTACATTCCGCAAATTAAAAATCTAAAAAATGATTGTTATGTAAGAGTAAAGATAGAAATCGAAATGAATCAAGAAGACTACCGGCCAGTAACAATGGACAACATCATAGGACTAGGTGAAGATTGGATTCAAAAAAATGATGGCTACATATACTACGAAAATATTTTAGAAAAAGATGATGTAGAAGAAGTTTTTCAAGAAATAGAAATTCCTAAATGGGAAGACCCAACAGAAGAAATAAAATTTGATGTCAATGTTATAGCGGATGCTATACAGGCAAAAAACTTCACCCCGAACTTTGACTCGGAGATTCCGTGGGGATCGGTAGAAATCAAAGAAGCTAAAACAAATGATAATGTGACAATAAAAGAAGCAACAAAGCTAGAGAATAAAAATGAACTTATATTTAACGCAGATGCTGGCTTTGAAGCAACAACAGATGATTTGTTTAGTAACTTCGGACAGTTTATGCCTGGCGACACATGCACAGATACATTAACGATTAAGAATAATTCAAACAAAGAAATAATTGTATATTTTAAAAATATAAATTTAGATAAAGATGCGTTAGAAGATGAAATGCTTCTTAAGATTACATGTAGCGGAAGCGAAATATATAACGGCAATCTATACACAGAAAAAATAGGCGACTATATAGAACTAGGAAAAATAAAAGCAAACGATTCTTTAGAATTTGTTTATGAAATAACATTACCAAAAGAAGCGGACAATAACTATTCTGACTTAAGAACAAATGTAGATTGGCAGTTTAAGGCCGTAAGCGAGGGCACGCCAAAAACTGGAGATGTAACAAGATTAGGCATATGGTTTGCGGTTATGATTGCCGCTATCTTTGGAATTGTTTATTCAATAAATAGCATTAGAAAGGTTAAAAAACAATCTTGATGAAATTTATTGAAATAGTAAGAAATATCTTATTTGCAATAGCAATAGTAATAATTATCGGATTCGTTGCATGCTTGATATTTCGTATAAAGCCAGGTGTAGTTATATCAGGTTCTATGGAGCCGGCGATACATGTAGGGTCGCTAGCATTCATAAATGAAAAAGATAAAGAGCCCGAAGTTGGTGATGCAATTGCATTTCAAAATGGCGACAACATTGTAACACATAGAGTTGTTGAAAAAGTATCAGACGGATATAAAACAAAAGGCGATTCCAACGAGAATGCGGACCCATGGACAGTTGATAGAGCTAATGTTGTAGGAAAAATTATTTTTTCAATACCGCTCCTAGGATATGTTTTTAATTTTATTACAACAACAAAAGGGATAATTATATGTGTAGCTTTAATAATATGCCTCGTATTAACATCCTTTTTAACAATAAAACCTAAGGAAAATAATGAACAAGAAACTAAGCAAGATTATTAAAAATTTAATAATTTATCTAGCGATGATAGCGGCTGTGATTTTTACAGTCGTACCGATGCATGCGCTTTTTACGGATAAAAAAACAATTGTAAGCACATTTACAATTGCGCCTAAGGTTGAAAATATGATGATGCTTGCTGCAGAAAGTAATCCTGAAATAAATGAGGAAAATATTGAAGAGATACTTTCTGAAGATATAGAAAAGCCTGAAGAAATAAAAGAACAAGAAATGCAAAATGGCACAAGCGATAAGGAAATAGATACTAAAGAAAAATTAAGCGAAGAATTAATTGAAGAGGAAAATGAAGAAATTGAAGAATAATTATGTAGCAATAATCTGCTAAAAACAAACAGATGTTAAAATAAAAAACTACAAAAAGGAGAAGGAGACAAAGATGAAAGAGAAATTACAAAAGGTTTTGACAGTAACAAAAACAAAAGTAATTGATCCCGTAAAGAACTCATTGAAGAAAATCGGGGGGGGGAAGTTCTAAACATCAATTAAAAAATGCAAAGAATGTTTTCATAGCAATGGCGATTTTAGTTATTTTAGTTGTTGCTAGTTTAGCTGCATTTTTAACAGACCACAAAACAGTTACCAATACATTCACGATTGGTAATGTAGAAATCGAACTTACTGAGCCTAGCTGGAATTCAGAAAATGGTATAGATATTGCTCCTGGCGCAGTAATAGCAAAAGACCCTACTATTAAAAATATTGGAGTTAATGATGCATATGTATTTGCAAAAATCACAGTGCCAGTTGCAAATGTTACGATTAGTGGTGCAACAGAGCCTGCAAAAACACAATTGTTCACTTATTCATTAAAAGATGGTTGGGTTGAAGTTGGAAACGCTACAGAAACGGACTCAGCATATGTTCATGTTTATGCTTGGGCAGCAGAGGGAGCAATGACAACTCTTGCAAAGGATGCAACAACAAGTCCTGTATTTGATAGCGTAACATTTGCTGATTTAGCTGATCCATCAGAAGTAACTGGCGAACTTCAAATAGTAGTAGATGCATATGCAATTCAAAGTGATTGTGGTGAGACAGCCCCTGCAGATGTGTGGGCATTATTCGGAGAAACTCCAGAACCAGGTCCAACTCCAGAAACAGAATATAAAGAAATTGGCGGAAAAGTATTCTATGATGCTGGAGTTAATAATGGCTTAACATATACATTCTATGATGCTGATGAACAAGAAATAACATATACAAACATTGCGTCATTAGAAAATGCAAAATACTATTCAACAACAGGAACTAGAACTGATGGAAGTGGAGATAGATTCTATGTTTTAGGAACAGACGGAACAGGTGCGGCATTAACAGTAACAGGTACATGGGGTCCGACTGAAACGGCAGGTGGAACAGCTAACACAATTGGCGCAGGTAAAACAAACACAGCCACATTGTTAGGAAAATATAAAAATACTGATAACACAATATGGAAAGCATTGGAAGCAAAAGAAGGAGATTGGTTCATTGGATCAGAAGGTGAACTCTCAGAACTTCAAAAAAGTACTATTGCTAGTTCTGAATTTACAAGCGATATATGGACTTCTACAGAAGTAGGAGAAAATACTTACCAAGCAAGATGTTGGTATAATTCTTATAGTCAAATGTATCTAGATGCAAAGAACATAACAAAGAAAGCTTTATTATTCACAGCATTCTAATTCCATTAAATTATTACTAAACAATAAGTTAATATACGCAAAAGCTCCCGGTCCGCCGGGAGCTTTTTTTGTAGAAAAAAATTTCAACAACTTAAAATTTGCCAAAATCTTTACTATTCGCTCGCATCCCGTACGAACTTTTTTAGACGCTTTAAATATGCGCCCTACTTGCATCTTCGCTAAGTTTCATTAAATCCTCACTCATAAATCGCAAGAAACGAAACTTCTAGCCCGACACCCACTGCTATATTCCTATCGACGCCGCTTCCCTGGCTACGCCAGCTCCATATATGAAAATAACTTTTGAAGTTCTATTTGGTTGCTCGCGAAGCTGACGTCGCTAGCGCTGTGTATGGGCGCGCGACGTCCTTCGCTACTTACGGTGGCTGACTTTGAATGACAGTACACGTTCTTTCGAGCGCCACCTTAGTTTGAGAATGATTTTTCATATATGGAGCTGGCGTTAGCCAGCGAGGCGGCGCCGCAAGGCGACGCAATGGGAGATAGTAGTAGAGGCGGTGGGTTTGTGGATTATCGGCATTAAGCGAGAAAGGGGAAAGATGTGGGCAACTTTTAGTTGTCCACATCTTTTCCCTTCGAGCACCGATCATCCACAAATCCACCGCCAATGTAAAAGAGTTTTCAAATTGCAAGCAGGAGAACTAATTTAGTGCTTTGCGAAATTAGTTTTAATTAACACTACTATATGATAAAATTAATATACCCAGAACAGGTCTGATATTTTGAACCTACATCGATTTAAATGGGATTCCAATATTTTTTAGCCTATGACCAGCCTCCTTTGAGTGGACTTCAGAAGCTAAAGTGCGGTGAACCCACCT
>JAZRXA010000056.1:0-30347 GCA_045599965.1 Lachnospiraceae bacterium
TGTTTTGATAAAATTACCGAAAAAGGCACCATTGGTACCCGAAACTATATATTTTTTAAGTAAATCCATTAAATTAATTCATTATGAGAACTTGTTGAAAAAGTATAGAAACTAAAAACCTTGATTTTTCAAGGTTTTTAAACTTTTGTAAAATACATCAAAATTTTTCACAACTCGTATTGGGTACCAATGGCCCCTTTTTCGGTAAAAATCTTTTTTAAAAATTTTTTGTATGGTTTTTTGTTTAAATAGAACTTAAAAAGTTATTTTTATATATGGAGCTGGCGTAGCCAGCGAAGCGGCGCCGGTAGGCGACGCAATGGGAGATAGTAGTAGAGGTTGTGGGGATTGGGGATTATCTTTGATAATCCCCAAACCCACAACCAAAAGACATTCATTAATTGCAATTTGTGAGAATGAAGGGTGCTGAAAGGTTTGTCACTATGATATTTTATTGTGGTATAATATAAGCATGGTTAAGACGACGCTTTGCTATATTGAAAAAGATGGCAAATATTTAATGCTTTATAGAAATAAAAAGAAGAACGATCCATGTGAAGGCAAATGGGTTGGTATTGGTGGTAAGTTCGAAGAGGGCGAAACCGCTGATGATTGCTTACTTAGAGAGGTTTTCGAGGAAACCTCTTTAAAGCTTTTAAAGTACAAATTTAGGGGAATAGTGCACTTTAAGTCAGATGTTTTACCAGATGAAGACATGTATTTATATACAGCGACTGAGTGGGAAAATGAAGAAAGCACTTTTAATTGTCCCGAAGGTGAATTACAATGGATACTGAAGGAAAATGTCCTTTCGCTCAATCTTTGGGAGGGGGACAAGTACTTTTTGGAGCCTTTAATTAATGATAAGGATAATATTGAACTTACATGTATTTACGAAGGCGATAAATTAATAGAAGTGAAATAGAGGAAAACAAAAATGCTTAAGTTTGAAAATGATTATTGTGAAGCAGCAACACCAGAAATATTAAATAAGTTATTAGAAACAACATATGTTAAAACTGCTGGTTATGGAGTAGATGAATTTTGCGAAAGTGCAAAAGAAAAAATTAGAAAAGAAATTGGAATTCCTGGTGCACAAATGTATTTTTTGGCAGGAGGAACTCAAACTAACCAAATAGCAATTAATTCAATGCTTAAATCATATGAAGGTGTCGTTGCATGTGATACAGGCCATGTAAATGTACATGAAGCAGGAGCAATTGAATTTTCAGGGCATAAGGTTTTAACACTTCCTAATCATAACGGGAAGATGTGTGCAGATGAATTAAAAGAACTTTTAGTTAAGTTCTATGCTGATGAAAGCTTTGACCATATGGTATTTCCGGGAATGGTTTATATTTCACATCCTACAGAATTAGGAACACTTTACACAAAAGAAGAACTTAAAAGTCTTCATAGCGTATGCGAAGAATATAAAATCCCGTTGTATTTAGATGGCGCAAGATTAGGCTATGGCCTTATGGCAGAAGGCACAGATGTTACAATTAAAGATATTGCTGAGCTTACAGACCTTTTCTATATAGGAGGTACCAAGGTCGGTGCACTTTACGGAGAGGCTTTAATATTTACAAAAAATAATATGCCAAAGTATTTTCATACTATAGTTAAACAGCATGGCGCTATGGCAGCGAAGGGTAGGGTGCTTGGAATTCAGTTTGATACTTTATTTACAGATGGTCTTTATTATGAGATTTCAAAAAATGCTATTAAGACAGCAACAAGACTAAAAGAAGGTCTTAAAGAAAAAGGATATGAGTTTTTAATTGATTCTCCAACAAACCAGATTTTTGTTATTGCTACAAAAGAGCAACTTACAAAGTTTGAAGGTAAGGTAAAATACACTACATGGGAGAAAATAAACGAGGACAAAACTGCGATTAGATTTGTAACAAGTTGGGCAACTTCTATGGAAGATATAGAAGAACTTATTAAGATTTTATAAATAGGAGTTTAAGATGGGAAACGAAAAATTACCTGCAACTAATGAATATTTAGTAACAGCTAAAAGCCTTCCAGAAGCTTATCACAAAGCTCTTAAGGCATTAGATTCTAACCCAAATATTTATCCATGTGATGATTGGGATACTACACAAAAAGAAATTTCACTTACTATGTTTGTCGAAGAGCCTTTAACAGAGCCAATGATTAGTAAACTCTTTATTGGTGGACCAACAGAACTAGAACAATATAGGCAAGAGATGCTTGATGGCATTTTAGATTTTGAAGTTGAAAGAGGAAATTGGACTTATACATATCATCAAAGAATGGAAGAACAATTCTCCTTCATAGTAGATGAATTAAAAAGAAATCCATCTAGTAGAAGAGCAGTTCTTCTAATTAGAGATTGGAAAAAAGATTCACAAAGTGATGACCCTGCATGCTTACAACATATTCAATATTTTATTCGAGATGGAAAACTTCATTCAAAAGTTTTGTTTAGATCTAACGATGCATGTAAGGCTGCATATATGAACGCTTTTGCGCTTGTCATGCTTCAAAAGAGATTTGCTGATGAACTTGGTGTTGAGATTGGAACATATTCACATAGAGCAAATAGTTTCCATTGCTACGAAAAAGACTTTGGTATGCTTAGTGGATATGCAAAAAGAATTGACGCAGCAACAGATGAATATGATGTTTGCTTTGACTATGTCGATGGTTGGGAAGAAGATATGGAATTAGCAAAAAGCGAAATTGCTAAAAAGGTTGAAGAATTAAAAAATAGGTAGGAAAGTTTGATGAAAAAATATGACGTTATAATAATAGGTGCCGGCCCAGGAGGAATCTATTCAGCATATGAATTGGCGAATAAATCTAAACTTAAAGTTGCTGTTTTAGAAAGCGGAAATGTATTAGAAAAACGCCATTGCCCAATAGATGGAGAAAAAGTTAAAAGTTGTATTAACTGCCCAACATGTTCAATTATGAATGGGTTTGGTGGAGCAGGTGCATTTTCGGATGGAAAATATAATATAACTAATGATTTTGGCGGAACTCTTTATGAGTATATCGGAAGAGAAAAAGCGCTAAAGCTTATGTATTATGTTGATGAAATTAATACATCACACGGCGGCGGGAATACTGCTATGTATTCAACTGCTGGTACTGAACTTAAAAAGATTTGCATGCAAAATAAGCTTACACTTTTAGATGCATCAGTTAGACACTTAGGAACAGATATTAACTATGTTGTTCTTGGAAATCTTTATAACGAATTAAAAGATAAAGTAGATTTCTATTTTAATACACCGGTTGAAAAACTTAACAAACTTGAAAAAGGATTTAAGGTTGTTACAAAAGATGATGAGTTCGAATGCGATAAGTGTATTGTTTCAGTTGGACGAAGTGGAAGCCATTGGCTTGAAGAAGTTTGTTCAGACTTAGATATTCCTACAACATCTAATCGAGTAGATATTGGCGTTCGTGTTGAACTTCCAGCTCCTATATTTGCGCATATTACAGATGCATTATATGAAAGTAAGATTGTTTATAACACAGAAAAGTATGAAGATAATGTAAGAACATTTTGTATGAATCCAAGGGGATTCGTTGTTAATGAAAATACTAACGGCATTATTACTGTTAATGGACATAGCTTTGAAGATGAAGAAAAGAAGACGGAAAATACAAACTTTGCTCTTCTTGTTGCAAAACATTTTTCAGAGCCATTTAAGGATAGTAACGGATATGCTGAGAGTATTGCGCGACTTAGCAATATGCTTGGTGGAGGAGTTATTATTCAACGTTTTGGAGATCTTGAAAGAGGAAGAAGAAGTACTCAAAAGAGAATTAATGAAGGTACTGTTCGTCCAACACTTAAGGCTACACCAGGTGACTTAAGTCTTGTTCTTCCTAAGAGAATTCTTGACGGAATAATTGAAATGATGTACGCACTTGATAAAATAGCACCTGGAACGGCAAACGATGACACACTCCTTTATGGCGTAGAAGTAAAATTCTACAATATGGGTGTTGAAGTTGATAATAATCTTGAAACTAAATATAAAGGTCTTTATGTGATTGGTGACGGTAGTGGTGTTACCCATTCACTTTCACACGCTAGTGCGAGTGGCGTATTCGTAGCAGAAAAAATAATCGAGGAAAACTAGTGGTAAATAACACTAAGATTTTAAGCAAAATAGTTATATCTATATGTGCCTTGGTTTTGTGTTGCTATTTATTTTCAATTCCTATAGAAGCTAGTGGAATTAAGGTGCATGCAACAGATAGCGATTCGCTTATTATGAGCGTTGATGATCTAGCAAAGCTTTATGATAATCCATCAGGTGATTTTCAACTTGGTGCTGATATTGATATGAGCGGAATAGATTGGAAACCTTTAGATTTTTCTGGAACACTAGATGGAAATGGATATGCTATTCTTAATCTTAGAGTTTCTAAAGTAGGGGATAATGTAGGAATAATATCTGACACAGATGAAAACAGGTATGATTCTAGTTTCGCTGGATTTTTTGGAACATTAGATAGTGCAACAGTTTCAAATCTTAAGATTTTAGGAATTAATGTAAATATAAATGCTGATGGTTCATGTTTCGCAGCAGCTTTAGCAGGCTATATGAATAATAGCCATATCGTTAATTGTAAGGTGGAAGGAATTATAGAACTTTCATCAACTGCTAGATGCTTTGGCGTTGGTGGTATTGCAGGCTTTGGTAGCGGTGCTATTGAAAACTCATCGGCAGATGTGACTCTTATTTGCATAAATAAAGATGTTGAAGAAGAGGATAAACGATATATAGGAGGCGCCATTTCTTTAGGAGGCGCTGAAGTTTTAGATACAACAGTTAACATTCAAGAACTTGCATCCGGCCAAGAAATTGACGAAAACGGAAATGTTATAATTCCTTGCCTATGTGGCGAGAGGGCTTATGAGGATATAGTTGTTGAAAGCACTGAGACAACAAACGGATATATAGAACATAAATGTGCAACATGCGGATACTATTATAAAGATTCATATGAGGTTGTTGTAGGTAATCCAGAACCTATAGTTGAACCAAAACAAGAAACCGTTACTAAGACAGTAAAAAGTAGAAAAAAAGGAACCATTATTTTGGTAGTAGCATGCGCAGTTGTCGCTATCGCAGTAGCGGCGATTTATATAATAGGATCAAGGAAAAATAAAGGTTAGTATAAATTTATTGCATAAAAATAATGGATGTGCTAATCTTTTTTGGTAAACATTAAACAGAGTAGATATATGGGCGTCAAGTGCTGATAGGAACGGGGAGCTGTCCTACAGACGAAAAGATTTTCTTTACGGTCTATATGTCGCATCCCGCTGAGAAAGAACTCACCTTTTTGCAGCGGGCAAAGAAGGGAGTTTTTTTATGAAAAAATTAACTGTTTTAGATCTTTGCCTGTGCGCCGTAATGGTTGCCTTGCATATTGTACTTGAGATATTTTGCACAATTAGAATTGGTAATGACCTAAAGATAACTTTTGCAGCGCTTCCATTTGTGGTCATAGGTTTTTTATGTGGACCAGTAGAAGGTCTAGTAACTGGAGCAGTAGGAACATTTTTAAGTCAGGTAATTACTTATGGAATTACTATCACAACACCATTTTGGATTTTGCCTTATATGTTCCAAGGATTGACAGCAGGTTTAGTATTTAAGGCTTTTAAGTACAAAACAAAATTGGTACCTATTGGTGTCAGCGTTTTTGCTAGTGGATTAATTGCAGTTATATTTAATTTGATTGCTAGCTATTTTGATGGTGTTGTATTCTTTAAGTATATGACAATAGAAGCTTTGTTAGCTTTAATTCCAATTAGACTTGGAGTTTATGTAGCACTATCAATTATATTTACAGCAGTTTTAGTTCCGATTACAAAAGCACTTCTTAAGTCTTGCCCATTAGGACTTAAACTTGCTAGGAAAAGAGGATAAGATGAAAGATTTGGGTATTGAAACAAAATGTCTTCATGCAGGATACGAGCCAAAAAATAAAGAGCCTCGTCAGATGCCGATTGTTCAAAGTACTACTTTTAAGTATGACAATTCTGACTTTATGGGCAGACTTTTTGACTTAGAAGAAGATGGATATTTTTATTCAAGAATTAATAATCCTACTGTAGATAATGTAGCAGCTAAGATTTGTGCCTTAGAAGGCGGCGTTGCCGCTATGCTAACTGGCTCTGGTCAGGCTGCAACTTTCCTTGCTATCTTTAATATTTGTGAAGCAGGAGACCATTTTATTTCAAGCTCAAGTATTTATGGAGGCTCATTTAATTTATTTGGAGTTACTATGAAAAAGATGGGTATTGATTGCACATTCGTAGATCAAAACTTACCTATTGAAGAACTTCAAAAATATATTAAGCCAAATACAAAGTGCATCTTTGGAGAAACACTTACAAATCCAACAGTTAATGTTTTTGATTTTGAGAAGTTTTCTAAGTTGGCACATGATAATGGGATTCCGCTTATTATTGATAATACGTTTGCAACGCCAATTAATTGTAGACCTTTTGAATTTGGAGCAGACATAGTAACTCATTCTACTACTAAATATATGGATGGACATGGCGTAACTTTAGGTGGCGCTATAGTAGATAGTGGAAACTTTGATTGGATGAAATATGCTGATAAGTTTCCAGGTCTTTGCACTCCAGATGAAAGTTATCATGGAATTACTTATGCAACTAAGTTTGGAAAAGCTGCATATATTACAAAGGCTAGTGCACAACTTATGAGAGATTTAGGACCTGTTCAATCTCCACAAAATGCTTTTTATCTTAATCTTGGACTTGAGTCTTTAGCAGTTAGAATGAAAAAGCATTGTGATAATGCTAAGGAAGTTGCCGCTTTCCTTAAAGGACATGAAAAAGTTGATTGGGTTAAATATCCTGGTCTTGAAAGCGACCCTGAATATGAACTTGCAAAGAAGTATCTTCCAAACGGAACATGCGGAGTACTTTGCTTTGGGATAAGCGATAGAGCAAAGGCAACAAAATTTATGGATGCCTTAAAGGTTGCAACAATAGAAACTCATGTTGCGGATTCACATACTTGTCTTTTACATCCAGCTAGCCATACTCACAGACAGATGAGTGATGAGCAACTTAAAGAAGCAGGCGTAGATCCTTCACTTATTAGATTTTCTGTAGGTTTAGAAGATGCTAAGGATATTATTGCTGATTTAGAACAAGCATTGGCTTTGATTTAAGTAATGGAAGAAACAAAAAAAGAAAAATTTAATAGATATGATTTAACAGAGGGAAGCGTTGTCAAGAAGATGATTGTCTTTGCGCTTCCTTTGGTTTTGACTTATATTTTACAAGCTGTTTTCGGACTTTGCGATATGGCGATAGTTGGTCATTATTTAGGTGCTCCAGGAATGAGTGCTGTTAATATTGCTGGCTTAATTATTAATGTTTTAACTGCTATCGCAGGTGGACTAAGTAACGGTGGAAATGTATTTATAGGACAACTTTTTGGAGCTAAAAAAAGAGATGACATTCCTAAGATTGCAGGTGCGCTTTTAAGCTTTATGGTTATAGTTTCTATAGGACTTGTTGCATTAACTATTATTTTTGCAAAGCCTATGCTAGTAGCGCTAGACACACCTTTGGAAGCTTTCAAAGATGGCGTTACATATTTAATGTGGGTTGCTGCTGGATCTATTTTCCTATTCGCCTATAACGCCCTTGCAGCATCGCTAAGAGCTGTTGGAGATTCATTCCTTCCTACAATAGCTATCACAATCGGTATCTTAGTAAATATTGGACTAGACTATTTATTTGTAGGTCCATTGCAAATGGGAGTTGCTGGTGCCGCAATAGCTACATTAGTTTGCGAAGCGCTAACAGCTGTTTTAGCTTTTATATTTGCTGTAAAACATAAGATAATAACTCTTAATATTTCCGATTACAAATTAAGAGGTGATTATGTAAAGACAATGCTAAAGATTGGACTTCCTTTAGCATGCCAATTTGCTCTTAATGTTGCATCTTACGTTTTAATAAGTGCTTTCGTAAATCAGTATGGAGTTGATGCGAGCGCAGCTTCGGGCGCAGTTTCAAAAATTGGAACATTTGCTATTTTGCCATCACAGGCTTTGCAAGCAACCATGCTTACTCTTACAGCACAAAACATTGCGATTAAAAACTATAGTAGGATTAAAAAGAGCCTAGCTATTACTCTTGTAATTTCTATATTTTTCTCAGGGGCTTTTTGGCTTGCAGCACATTTTGCCCCGCAAGGCATGCTTAGCATATTTACAACGGATAGGGCAGTTTTAGAAATTGGAGCTAGATTCTTCCAAATCATGACAATAAGTTATATCTTTGAAAGCATTTTGTTTAGTTTCCTTGGAATTATCTCAGGTTCGGGATATACGATTCTTTCATTCTGCCTTGGACTATTTTCCGCATACATCGTTAGATTCCCACTTACTATTGTGTTTAACAAGTTTACAGAGCTTGGATTTAACGGCATAGCATGGGCATATGTTTGCGCACCTTTTGCAGCAAGTTTAGGCGCATTTATATTCTATCTAACCGGAAAATGGAAAAAATCTAAGATAAAACTATAATTTATACTATTATTATAGGGCAAATCATAATATAATTATAAAATACAAAAGATGTTGCATTGTTTTTTGTATTTTTTTTGAATAAAATTAACATGGTTAATTAGATTAATATTATACATAGGAGGATATTTGTTAGCATGATAGTATCAGAGAAAAAGCCTTTTGAAGAAGTGCTTGATATGCTCGGGGATGCCAAAAAAGTTGCTCTTGTTGGATGCGGAAGCTGCGCAACAAGCTGTAAAGTTGGCGGAGTAGAAGAACTTGATCAAATGGAAGAAGCATTAAAAGAAAAAGGAATTAGCGTAGTAGCTAAAATTATGCCAGATGAATCTTGCCAAAAGATGCTTTTAAAGAAAGAAATGAAGGCTCTTAAAGACGTTGAAGTTGATGCAGTTATTTCTTTAGCATGTGGCAATGGTGTTCAAACAGTTGCTCAAAATATTGACCTTCCTGTTTACCCAGCTACTAACACAAAATTCTTAGGACAAGTTGAACGTATTGGTATCTTTAATGAAGAATGCCGTATGTGTGGTGATTGTGTTCTTGGTCTTACAGGTGGTATTTGCCCAATTACACAATGTGCAAAAAGTTTAGTTAATGGTCCTTGCGGTGGACAAAAAGATGGTAAGTGTGAAGTTGACCCTCAAAACCCATGTGCATGGATTGAGATATATAACAGACTTGAAAAATTAGGAAAACTTGACCTCTTAGCAAAAACTAGAAAAGACAAAGGATATGCTAAGAACATTTATCCTAAACACATAAACTTAAAAGAGAAAAAGGAGGAGACTGAATAATGAGTGCATTAAAAGAAGCTTTTGAAGCAGGAAAATTTGGTGTAACTGCCGAAATGGCACCTCCAAAAGGATATGATTTTACAGAACAAATCGAAGTTGCAACTCAACTTCTTAAAGGAAAAGTTCATGGCGTTAACGTTACTGATATGCAAAGTGCTTGCCTTAAAGCATCTTCAATCGGTTTGTGTATAGCTCTTAAACAAGCTGGCGTTGAACCAATCCTTCAGATGACAGGCCGTGATAGAAGCCGTATGGCTATCATGGGTGATTTCTTAGCAGCAGCTCATTTCGGAGTTGACACTATGCTCGCTCTTACAGGTGACCATACAACAGTTGGTGACTGCAAAGAATCTAAACCTGTATTCGATCTTGATTCAGTTGGCATCTTACAGATGCTTACAAATATGGAAAACACAAATACAGACTGTGGTGGAAACGAACTCCAAGCTGAAGCTCCTAAGTTTTACAAGGGCGCATCAGTTACTCCTGTATATGAGCCAATCGCTCTTCAAATCAACAAACTTCGTCAGAAGGTTGATGCAGGTGCTGAGTATGTTCAAACACAAGGTTTATTTAGTGTGGATAACCTTAAGAGATTTATGGACGAAGTTGATAAAGCTAATATCAAAGTTCATGTTATGGCAGGTATTATTCCTCTTAAGGCAGCAGGTATGGCTAAATTCATGAATGCTAACGTTCCTGGTATCGATGTTCCAGAATGGATGATTCAAAGACTTGCTGATGCAGCAGCAGAAGGCAAAGAAAAAGATATTAAGGGTCTTCCAGCTAAAGCAGGTATCGAAATGGCAGCAGAAATGATTCAACAAATTAAAGAAGAAAAACTTTGCGATGGTGTTCATGTTATGGCTATCGGCGCAGAGAAGAACGTTCCTGTAATCTTAGAAAAAGCAGGCGTTACAATTTAATTGCTAGTCGGAGGAGAAAAAATGAAAATTACAGTTATTGGCGGTGGCCCAGGCGGATATGAAGCAGCTATCTACGCAGCTAAAAAAGGTGCAGAAGTTGTTTTAGTTGAAAAACAAGAAGTCGGCGGCACATGCTTAAATAGAGGTTGTATTCCTACAAAAGCTTTCCTTGCATCATACGATGCTTTAGAAGCTGCTGAAACAGCTAAAAACTTTGGTATCTTAGGAGTAGGCGAAGAATTATCAAATGATTACAAAGCTATCTTAGATCGCAAGAACAAAGTTATGGACAGCCTTGTAAAAGGTATTAAATTCCTTTGCAAACAAAACAACGTTACTATCTTAAACGGTTTTGGAAAGATGGTTGACGCTCATCATGTAGAAGTTACTCTTAATGAAGGCACAGTAGAGACAGTAGAAACAGATTATATTATCTTAGCTACTGGTTCAGTTCCAACTTGCCCTCCAATGTTTAACGTTGATAGAAAAAGAGTTATTACTTCTGATGAAATCTTAGATTTTGAAGAAGCTCCAAAGAGCCTTATCTTAGTAGGTGGCGGCGTAATTGGTTGTGAAATCGGACAGTTCTTAAATAAGATGGGAACAGAAGTTACAATCGTTGAAGCACTTCCTAGAATTATGGCTACAATGGATGAAGACGTAAGTAAACAAATCTCACGTCAATTCAAGAAAGAAAAACTAAAAGTTTTAGCTGGCGATGGTATCGCTGAAGTTAATCCTTTCGAAGATCATGTTGAAGTAAAATTAGCTTCCGGCAAAGAACTTACAGCTGATTATTGCTTAGTTGCTATTGGCCGTGCTCCTTTCACAACTGGTGTAGGACTTGAAGAAGCTGGCGTTGAACTTGGCGAGAGAGGAAGAATTAAAGTTAACGAATATCTTCAAACTACAGCTGAAAACATTTATGCTATCGGCGATATTTTACCAAGCGCTCAATTAGCACACGTAGCTTCTTTCGAAGGTATGGTTGCAGTTGATAATATTATGGGTGCTAAAAAAGAAATGACTTATCATGCAGTTCCAGGATGCGTATTTACAAATCCTCAACTTGCATCTGTAGGTATCTTAGAGTGGCAACTTCAAAAAGAAGGCAAAGAACTTGATAAAGATTACAAGATTGGAACATTTGATTTCAAGGGTCTTGGAAAAGCTCAAGCTAGCGGACACCTTACAGGATTCGTTAAAGTTATCGTAGATGCGAACGATGTTTTAATCGGTGCTGAAATCGTTGGTGCTGGTGCATCTGATATGCTCCAAGTTCTTACAACAGCTATCCAATTAAAACTTACAAGCGAGCAAGTTTTAGAGAGCATCTTCCCACATCCTTCTATGTGCGAAGCTATAAAAGAAGCTTTACATGATGTTCATGGCTTAAGCGTTAACAAAGGCTAAAAATTTGCCTTGCAAAAAGTTTGATATTGTTATACATTGAATTTGAAAAAATTATTTAAAGGAGATAAAAAAATGAATTATCCTTCAGAACTTAAGTATACTACTGACCATGCATGGGTTGAGGTTGACGGCGACGTTGCTAAAATCGGTATCACTGATTATGCACAAGATCAATTAGGTGATGTTCTTTATGTTGATCTTAAAGAAGTTGGCGAAGAAATCACTGCTGGTGACATCTTTACAGAAGTTGAATCTTCTAAGACTACTTCAGAAGTTCCTTCACCTGTTAGTGGCGAAATCACAGCTGTTAACGAAGACCTTGATGACTCACCTGAATTAGTTAACGAAGATCCATACGCTGCATGGATTCTTGAAGTTAAACTTTCTAACCCTGAAGAAGTTAACGCTCTTTTAAGCGCTGACGAGTATCAAGCTGGTTTAGAATAATTATTAACTCAATAAATGCTAAAGGCCACTATGTAAGTAGTGGCCTTTTTATTTGCTCGCGAACCGTATGAACTCGTTCATGGATCAGCAATATTTACCGATAACGAGTTATACGGCTTCGCTTGCTTTGCGCTTATAGGTTTTAGTTATTTGAAAAGAGGCTTTAAAAGGGATATAATAAGTTGTTATGAGTTTTATTGAACTTAAAGATGTTGTAAAAGAATATGGTGATGCAAATTCGATGAAGATGAGGGCCGTTGATGGCATCAGCTTCGAAATTGAGCAAGGCGAGTTTGTTGTTATTGTTGGGCCTTCAGGAGCAGGAAAAACAACTGTACTTAATATGCTTGGAGGCATGGACACAATTACTTCAGGACAAATTTTCGTTGATGGAATTGATATTGCGAAGTATAGCTCTAAGCAACTTACTGAGTATAGAAGATGCGATGTAGGTTTTGTTTTTCAATTCTACAATCTTGTTCCAAACTTTACTGCATTAGAAAATGTTGAGCTTGCTAATCAGATTAGTAAGAATCCTCTTGATGCGAAAGAGATTATGGCCGAAGTTGAGCTTTCTCATAGACTCAACAATTTTCCATCACAACTTTCTGGTGGAGAGCAACAAAGAGTTTCAATTGCAAGAGCTATGGCTAAAAATCCTAAGCTTATGCTTTGCGATGAGCCTACAGGAGCGCTTGATTACAATACTGGAAAGACAATACTTAAACTCTTGCAAGACATGTGTAAGGAAAAAAAGATGACTGTAATAGTTATTACTCATAACCAGGCGATTGCGCCTATGGCAAATAGAATTATTCGTATTAAAAACGGTAAAGTTGAAAGCATGGAAATTAACAAAAAACCGAAATCAATCGATAAGATAGAGTGGTAGGAAGAAGCTGTGTTAATACATAAGGACGTGTTCAGAGAAATAAAGAAATCCATGGGACGATTTGTGTCCCTTTTTCTTATTGTGGTTTTGGGCGTTGCTTTTTATGCAGGAATAAGGTCATGCGAGCCTGATATGCTTATCACAGCTGATAAATATTATGATGAATCAAACCTTATGGATCTTAAAGTTGTATCAACCTTAGGACTTACTGATAAAGATATTAGAGAGATTCAAAAGATTAGCGAAGTAAAGCAAGTAATGGGAACTTATTCTACTGACTTACTTTGCCAGGTTAATGATACTCAGCAAGCAGTTAAAGTTAAGGCAATTCCAGAAGAAATGAATAAGATAATCTTAAAGTCAGGTATTATGCCAGTTAATAATAACGAATGTCTTTTAGATCAGTTCTTTATGGATATGTATGGCTTTAAAATCGGAGATGAAATCACTTTCTTTGCAGCGAATGATGATGACATAAATAATTATCTTAAAACTTCTAAATTTATAATTGTAGGTTCATTTATATCAAGTGAATATTTGTCTATGGACATGGGCACAACGACAATAGGTTCTGGCAAGTTAGACGGAATGATGGCAGTGCCTACAGAGGCTTTTAACATGGAAGCCTATACCGAAATAGATATAACTATAAGAGGTGTTAAAGACCTTCTTTGCTATACAGACGAGTATGATAAAAAAGTTGATGCCGTTGAAAAAGAACTTAAAAAGATTTCTAAGGAAAGAGAAAACGACAGGTATGACACTCTTGTTGGGGATGCAAATAAAGAGATTAGTGAAGGCCAAGAAGAACTAGATAAACAAAAAGAAGATATTTATTCACAACTTAATAGCGCACAAAATACATTGAACACATCTAAAAAAGAGATGAATAGTTTAATAGGTGCTTATAATGAACTGCTAAATGGACTAGAAGAATTTGATGGAATTAATTTTGATAGAATTAGAAGTGCATCACAAAGAGTCGCAGATATTATCCTTAATGGATTTATTAGTAGATTTATTCCACAGTATATAAAAACAATTGTTAGTGATATTAATAATAAAATTCAAAACGCTGCAATAACATTAGAAGAGGCTTTGCAACTTAAAGAGTATGCTAGTTCAGTTTTTGGACCTTTAACGGATACGCTTAATCAAACTATAAATAGCATGCAAGCAGAGATTAATTCAAAGCGAGCAGAGGCAGAAGATGGATTTAGCAAGGCCCAAGAAGAAATAGATAGTGCGAAAGAAGAAATTGCAAAAGTCGAAAAACCTACATGGTACATTTTAGATAGAAATTATCTTCAAGAATATGCGTCTTATAAATCTGATACTAAGCGAATTGGAAATATTGGAAAAGTATTCCCAGTTGTATTCTTTATTGTTGCTGCACTCGTTTGCCTTACAACTATGACGAGAATGGTTGATGAGGAACGTACCCAAATTGGAACATTAAAAGCGCTAGGATATAGTAAAGGAACTATTATCAGTAAATATATTATTTACGCTATGTTAGCTACTGTTTCAGGATGCATTGTAGGGGCTTTTGTAGGAAGCAAAACGCTGCCGTTAGTAATTATTAATGTTTATAAGATTTTATATCCTAACTTGCAAGGACTTGAGATGCCACTAAACTTAACGCATTGTCTTGTAGCTTCGTTAGCAGCAATCATCTGCATACTTGCAGCTACGCTTTTTGCATGCCTAAAATCGCTTTTAGAAGTTCCTGCAAACCTTATGAGACCAGTGGCTCCTAAACAGGCAAGAAAGCTTCTTATCGAGAGAATAGAGCCTTTATGGAGAAAAATTTCATTTACATGGAAATCTGCTTTTAGAAACTTTGTTAGATATAAAAAGCGTTTGTTTATGACATTGTTTGGAATATGTGGATCTACGGCTCTTTTGCTTGTTGGGTTTGGACTTAAAGATGCAATCAATACTATTTTGTATGCGCAATATGGCGATATTAATAAATACAATGAAGTTTTATATATTGATGAAAATGCGCCTAGCGAAGATAAAGATTTATTAAACAAAAAGTTAAAGGCAGATAATAGAGTTAATGAGTACACATATGCTTATCAAACTTCTGTTGATGCTGAAAGTGAAAGTAGCAGCGAAATATTTAATGCATATATTTTTGTTCCTGAAGACACAAAGAATTTAGATACTTATATAGTTCTTCAAGATAGGGAAACAAAAGAGCATAAAGAACTTAAAGATGATAGTGTATTAATTTCAGAAAAGATGGCTAACCAGCTTGGACTTAAAGAAGGTGACACAATTAGTTTTTCGGTTGGCCAGAAAAATAAAAAAGAAGCTAAGGTTGGTGGCATTATAGAAAATTATATTTATCACTATATTTATATGAGTCCAAAACTTTATGAAAGTATCTACAATGAGACTCCAAAATATAATCAGATAGTCGTATGCAACAACCAGGATATGACTATAGATATAGACAAATTTAGCGAAGATTATATGTCGATGAATGCTGTAGGTGGAATAATGGATATTGAAAGCATGATGGATAAATTTGCAGATATGCTTAAAGGCCTAGATTCTATTACATTAGTACTTATTATCTGCGCTGGTGCGTTAACATTCGTTGTACTTTATAACTTAAATAATATAAACATTGGGGAAAGAAGAAGGGAACTTGCAACACTAAAGGTTTTAGGTTTCCATGATATTGAACTTAGCCAATATATTTATAGGGAAAACGTACTAATAACGGTGCTGGGAATTGCGCTAGGAGTTGTTGCGGGCATATTCCTAAATAAGTTTGTAGTTACGACAGTCGAGGTTGATATTGTTATGTTTGGCCGTGAGATTTTCCCTATGAGTTTTGTATATAGTATTTTAATTGCTATAGGATTTACGGTTATAGTTAATATAATAGTTCATTTCAAATTAAAGAAAATTGATATGGCGATGTCCCTTAAGAGTGTTGAATAAGAAGACGAAAAATTGTATAATAAAATGGCAAAAAAATGAGCATTTTTAAGGCTTGAAAGCTATTTGGAGGAAACATTGGCTCAAAGAAAAAAGACTTCAAGTGCTAAGTCAAAAGCAAAAGAAGTAAAAACTGAATCTAGCGATAAAAGTACAGTGGTAATAGTTGTATCAGTGGCTATTGCTTTATTATTTGAGTTATGTCTTTTTGGCATTTTAGGAAGTGTCGGAGGAGGCATTGCTTTTGCTGAACTTGGACTTTTTGGAATTATGGCTTATGTATTCCCACTTGCAGGAATAGCAGTTGTTCTTTATCAGCATTTTGCAAAAGAAGATCCAAAGAAAAATATTATATGCGCAATTATCCTTTTTGTATTCCTTTGCGCGTTCATGCATCTAGTTTCTTTCCCGGATATGGAAAGTGCCAGCGTTGGTGATTATTTTATAAGAGGTGCTAACGAAAAAATAGGTGGCGGAATATTTGGCGGACTATTAAGTATAGGACTAACTCTTGTTATAAGTAAGGTTGGCGCTTATATAGTTATTATTCTTGGTATTTTAGTTTGCCTATTCTTAATGTGCGGAAAAGCGGTGCTTAAAAACGTTAAACACATTGTTAGCAAAAATAATGATTATGATGACGATGATGACGATGATGAAGAACCAGATAAAAGAGTAATTCCTCGTTCACGTATTAGTGCCCTTCAATCTAGAAGAGAAGTTCCAGTATATGAAATGAATGATGATGAAGGAAGAACAATTAGATTTGTTAATGCGACTACTCCGCATCAAAGAAATAGAGCAGAACTTATAAGAAGCGTTAATAAGGCAGCCCCTTATAGAGATGGCAGCACTGAACTTTTAAGAGCCGGCATGAACAGAAGAGGTATCAACTCGAACCTTAGCATGACAAATAATAATGCTTCTGGCGATGAGATACATGAAATTACAAATATGAAGGCTAATAGTGACTTATATGCTGAATCGAAAGAAGATAATGAGCCACTTAAGACTATCGAGATAACAGATGTGCCTGACTTTAAGGATGAAAAGCCAAAAGCTATCAAACCACAAAGAGCAAAGGCTATAGAGTCTACTGTAGTTAGTGGTGTTGCTAGTGCTACAGTTGGCAGCGAAACTAAAAAGGCAGCTCCAAAACAGACAGTTCCTAAGGCGCCTGCTCGTCCTAGAGCAAACGCAAAATATCAATACCCACCTTTAGAGTTACTTACAAAAGGACGCGGAAAAACTGGTGGAATTTCTAAGAGAGAATTAGATAAGATGGCAGCAGACTTAGAAGCTATTTTAGCTGAGTTTGGTGTTAATGCTAAAGTTATAGATAAACAAACTGGTCCAGCAGTTACTAGATTTGAACTTCAACCTGAATTAGGAACAAGAGTTAATAAGATTACTTCTTTGGTAGATGATCTTAAACTTAACTTAGCTGTTCCAGAAATTCGTATTGAAGCTCCTATCCCAGGAAGGGCTGCTATCGGTATTGAAATTCCTAATTCTAGTAGCCAAAGCGTATTGCTAAGAGACTTATTAGAATCTAGCGAGTTAAAGAGAGAAGAGTCTAAGATTGCTATTGCAGCCGGCGTTGACGTTAGTGGAAATGTTGTAGTTGCAGATATTGATAAGATGCCTCACGTATTAATCGCTGGTACAACAGGTTCTGGTAAATCTGTATTTACTAAGTCACTTATTATGACAATTTTATTTAGAGCTAAACCAGAAGAGGTTGGCTTAATTATCATAGATCCTAAGAAGGTTGAATTTAATGACTTTAGTGGCGTTCCTCATATGATGAAGGACGTTGTAACGGATGCCGGTCAAGCTGTAAGCACACTTAGATGGGCTGTTAATGAAATGCAAAATAGATATCAAAGAATGCAACTTTCTGGCGTTAATGATATTAAGAGTTATAATGCATGTTTTGATGCAGGAAGAATTAATCCAGAAGAAGAAAATCCTAGAAGGATGCAACAAATAGTTATTGTTATCGACGAGCTTGCAGACCTTATGATATCAGCTTCAAAAGAAGTTGAAAACTTAATCGTTAGACTTGCGCAATTAGCTCGAGCAGCAGGTATGCACCTAGTTATTGCAACTCAAAGACCTTCGGCGCAAGTTGTAACAGGTTTAATTAAAGCGAATGTTCCTTCGAAGGTTGCGTTAAGAGTTGCTTCTAAGCTTGAATCAAGAATTATTTTAGACATGGCAGGTGGCGAAGAACTTTTAGGACACGGTGATATGTTATTCTTCCCGAATGGATTTACTAAACCGGTTAGAGCTCAAGGCGCTATGATTAGCGAACAAGAAGTTAAGAAAGTTACTAAGTTCTTAAAGGATAATAAGGTTGCAGATATTTATGCTGCTGAAGCAGAAGAAATTCAAAAATACATTAATAATTCTTCAGATGGTCAAACAAGTTTTGGCGCTAGCGATGAAGGCGGCGCAGATAAACTTGATGAATATATTTTTGAAGCAGGAAAAGTTTGTATTGAAGCAGGAAAGGCATCTTCTTCTATGCTTCAAAGACGTTTTAGTATCGGCTTTAATAGAGCGGCAAGAATAATTGACCAGCTTTGCGACTTAGGCGTTGTAGGACCTGCTAACGGAGCAAAACCTAGAGAAATATTAGTAGACTCTTACGAATTCGAAATGATGCTCCAATCAAAGGATGAATAAATTCGCAGATATTATTGTTGATATTTCCCATGAAAAAGTGGACAGACCTTTTGAATATATTATTCCTAAGGAACTTTTTGGCGTAGTTAAAGTTGGAAGCGTAGTTAATATTCCTTTTGGAAAAGGAAATAAATTAATTAAAGGCTTCATCTTGAACATAAAAGATAAATCTAGTTTTGATGAGAATAAACTTAAAGCTATTGATAGCATTATACCTAAGAGCACTTCGATTGAAGGCGATATGATTGCATTAGCAAACTTCATTAAAACTAGTTATGGCGGGACTATGAACCAAGCGCTTAAGACTGTTATGCCAGTTAAACAAAGCGCTAAGCCTATTGTAGAAAAGTATGTTTCCCTTACATGTACCGAAGAAAAAGCTACTGAAGCAATAGAACTTTTTTCAAAGGGAAAGAAAAGTCCGGCAAAGATTAGACTCCTTTTAGAACTCGTAAACGAAAAAGTCCTTCCTTACGAAATTGTAAAAGATAAATTAAATATTTCTGCGCCAACTCTTAAATCTTTAGAAAAAGATGGACTTATTAGAATCGATGTAAAAGAAAATTTAAGAGATGCTTTTAATATTAAAGAAAAGCAAGAATATACAATTAAGTTAAATAGTGCGCAACAAAAAATTGCTGACGATATATGGAATAGATATAAAAATGATGATTTAAAAACTTCTTTGATAAGAGGCGTAACAGGCTCAGGAAAAACAGAAGTTTATATCGACCTTATTGATAGGGTTATTAAAGAGGGCAAACAAGCGATTGTTTTAATTCCGGAAATTTCTTTAACTTACCAAACAGTTATTAGATTTTATAAAAAGTTTGGAGATAGAATTTCTGTAATTAATTCAAAACTAACAAGCGCTCAGAAACATGACCAGTTTCAAAAAGCTAAGAACGGACAAGTTGATATTATTATCGGACCTCGCTCAGCACTTTTTAGTCTGTTTCCAAACTTAGGAATAGTTATTATTGATGAAGAACATGAAGGAACATATAAAAACGAAAACGTTCCTAGATATATTTCAAGAGAAGTTGCGATTGAAAGGGCTAGGCAAAATAACGCTTTTGTAGTTTTAGGTAGTGCAACACCTTCAGTAGAAAGTTATTTCAAGGCTCAAAAAGGTGATTATCATTTATATGAGTTAGACAAAAGAGCTGTAGGAGCTAGCTTACCAGAAGTTGAAATAGTAGATTTAAGAGAAGAGTTAGTTAATGGCAATCGTTCTATTTTAAGTAAAAAATTACAAGAACTTATTGCTGACAGGTTAGAGAAAAAAGAACAAATTATTTTGTTTATTAATAGACGTGGATATTCAAGTTTCGTTTCATGCAGAAGCTGCGGAAAAGCTATTACTTGTCCACATTGCGATGTTTCCTTAAAGTTTCACAAGAACGGCAAACTTATGTGCCATTATTGTGGATATGAAATTCCAATGATGAAGACTTGTCCTGAGTGCGGTTCAAAATATATTGGAACATTTGGAACGGGAACGCAAAAAGTTGAAGAGGAAATTAATAAACTTTTTCCTGAAGCTAAGACACTTCGTATGGATTATGATACGACAAGGCAAAAAGATGCACATGAGAAAATCCTTTCTGCTTTTGGAAATGGTGAAGCTGATATTTTGATTGGCACGCAAATGATTGTTAAGGGACATGACTTTGCAAATGTTACTTTAGTAGGAATTATTGCGGCAGATCTTTCGCTTTATTCAGGAGATTATATTAGTGCAGAAAGAACTTTCCAACTTTTAACACAAGCTTCAGGAAGAGCGGGTAGAGGAGCTAAAAAAGGCGAGGTTGTTATTCAAACTTATTCTCCTGATAACTATGCTGTAAAATTAGGAGCGAGCCAAGACTATAACGGATTTTACAATTTTGAGATGGCTTATAGAAAGATGCTGGGCTATCCTCCGGTTATGAATATGCTAGGAATTTTATTTGCATGTGAAGATGAAAATTTATTAAATAAAAAATGTAATGAGATAAACTTTGTTATTGAAGATAAAATAAAAGCAAAAAATAAAGCTAATATAAATGATATCGATATAACAAAAATTGGTCCAAGCCAGGCACCAATAGCAAAGATACAAGACAAATATAGAAAAATTATTTATATTAAGTCTGAAAGATATAAAGATTTAATTGATGTGAAGGATTCAGTGGAAAATTATATGAATGAAAATCCTCAAAAAGAATTGATAGTTACATTTGATTTTTCAATGAGCAGTCACGATTTATAAAGGCAGGAGATTATTATGGCAATTAGAAATGTTAGAACTGATGGTGACGAGATTTTAAGAAAAAAATCTAAGTTTGTTAAAGAAATTACGCCTAGAACTAAGGAACTTATTGATGATTTGATTGAGAACGTTCATGAATATAATGGCGTTGGGCTTGCAGCAGTGCAGGTAGGTGTTCTTAAACGTATTTGTGTTGTTTGCGTAGATGATTATCCAGAACTAGACGAGGAAGGTAATGAAATTCCTAGTGATCCGCTTACGCATTCAAACGGTGAAGAAATTATTATTATCAACCCAACAGTTACTAATATAGGTGACGAAACTCAAACAGGCCAGGAAGGATGCCTTTCTGTTCCAAATAAATTTGGTCAGGTAACTAGACCTAACCATGTTAAACTACAAGCTTTTGATAGAGACTTAAAGCCTTTTGAGATGGAAGCTAAAGGTCTTTTAGCAAGAGCTATTTGCCATGAGTGTGACCATATGGATGGAATTTTGTATACTGACTTAGTTGAAGGTGAGTTACATGAAAATATTCCAGAAGATGAATTTGAAGAGGGCGAGGAATAATTTATGAAAATTATTTTTATAGGAACGCCTAGCGTCTCACTTCCTTCGTTAAAAATATTGGCTGATTCGAAACATGAAATTAAATGTGTTATTACTCAGCCTGATAAAGTTTCTGGAAGGGGAAGGCAGCTTAAAGTTTCACCGGTTAAAGAGGAGGCTTTAAGATTAGGCCTTGATGTTTTTCAACCAGAAAAAATTAGCGATGAAGCAGCTATAAAACATATAAAAGAATTAGATGCTGACATTTTAGTAGTTGTTGCTTATTCTCAAAAGATTCCAACTGAATTATTAGAGTATAAAAATGGATGCATAAATCTTCATCCTTCTCTTCTTCCAAAATATAGAGGAGCGGACCCTATTAGAGGACCTATCTTAAATGGGGATAAGACTACGGGCGTTACTATTATGCAGATGGCACAAGCCTTAGATTCTGGAGATATATTAGCGCAAGAGGAAATAGAAATTGAAAAAAAAGAAACAGCTCTTAGCTTAGAGGCAAAGCTTTCTTATCTTGGAGCAAAGATACTTTTAGAGACAATAGAAAAAATAGAAAATGGACAAGTAGTTAGAACAAAACAAAACGAAGAAGAAAGTACTTACGTTTCACAAATTTCTAAACAAGAAGGCCAAATAGATTTTAATAATAGTGCTAGTTTTATTGAAAGGCAAATTAGAGCGATGAACCATTGGCCAAGCGCTTTTACAACGCTAGAGGGAAAGGCGTTTAAGATTTGGGATGCAGATGTTCTTTGCGAAAGTGAATATGATGCAAACGGCCTTGAGAATGGAAGCGTAGTATTTGCGGATAAACAAAATGTTTATATTAAATGTGGAGAAGGTTTGCTAAAACTAATCGAGGTTCAAATTGAAGGCAAAAAGAGAATGAACATTGATGAATTCTTAAGAGGAAAGAAAATAGATAGAGGAAATATTTTTGGCAGATAACAAAGTTAATGAAAGATTATTAGTGCTTAATATGTTGACTGAGACTACTAACGAAAGTGGTTTCAGTCACTTTCTCATTAATAAGGTTTTTTCAGAAAATAATCTCGATAAAACACAAAAAAGTTTTATTACAAGACTTTATTTAGGAACATTAGAGCAACTTATTTTTTTGGATTTTGTTATTAATGAATATTCATCTATTAATACTCAAAAGATGAGACCGGCAATAAAAAATATTTTAAGATTAAGTGTTTATCAAATGCTTTTTATGGACAATGTGCCGGATCATGCAGTAATAAATGAAGCTGTAAAGTTAGCAAATAAAAAAGGTTTTGGAAATTTAAGAGGATTTGTTAATGGGGTTTTAAGAACTATCCAAAGAGAAGGCGCACCAAAAGAAAATCCGGCTAATATTAAATATTCACTTCCAAAATGGCTTTATGATATGTGCATTAATAGATTTGGAGAAGATGACGCTAAGAAGTTTTTTGAAAGTGTAAATTCTACTGACGGCTATACATGGACAAGATTAAATTTAAGAGCAGCAACAAAGCAAGAGATAATAAAACTTCTTAAAGAAGATGGATGCGAAGTTGTAGAAAATGAAAAAATAGATGAAGCAGTTAAAATTAAAGGCTTTGATTTTTTAACCGAGTTAAGGGCATATAAAAAAGGTTTGATTTTTATCCAGGACTTTAGTTCGATGAATATTGCGCATGTTGCTAAAGAATTAATAGATGCAAAAAAGGTTTGCGATTACAAAGAAGATGATGCTTATTTAATAGTTGATGTTTGCGCCGCGCCAGGTGGAAAGAGCCTACATATGGCAGAAAAATTCCCTAATGCATTTATTTATGCTAGAGACATTAGTAAAAATAAAACGGATTTAATTGATGAAAATATAAAAAGATTAGGACATAAAAATATTAGCAGCCAAGTTTTTGATGCGCTCGAATTTGATAAGACATTGGAAAAGAAAGCGGATATTGTTTTAGCTGATCTTCCATGTTCAGGGCTGGGAATTATTGGACAAAAGCCTGATATAAAACTTAGGGTTAAAGAAAAAGACTTAGAAGAATTATCAAATCTTCAAAAAGATATTCTTAGCGTTGTTAACAAGTATGTTAAGCCAGGCGGACTTTTGATTTTTAGCACATGCACAATCAATGAAGGCGAAAATGAAGAAAATACTAAATGGCTTCTTAATAATTTTTCGTTTGAGCTTATTAAAGAGCAAAGCTTTTTACCAGGAAGAGATGATGCAGACGGATTTTATATTGCGGCATTAAAGAAAAGATAGATTATGGATACTAAAAAAATTGATATTAAATCATTACAATATAGCGAGCTAAAAGAACTTATTGGACAAATGGGCCAAAAGGCTTTTAGAGCAGAGCAGATTTTTACATGGCTTCATCAAAAACTTGTTAATTCATTTGATGAGATGACAAATCTTTCTGCAGATTTAAGGAAAGAATTAGATGAAAAGTTTGAGATTTGCACAGTTAAAAAGAAAAATGTTTTAACTTCCGAGATTGATGGCACTAAAAAGTATCTATTTGAACTTTGCGACGGCCATTTAATTGAGAGCGTTATGATGCCGTATAAGCATGGAAATAGCGTTTGCGTTTCTAGCCAGGTTGGGTGTGCTATGGGATGTTCTTTTTGCGCATCAACTTTGAATGGCTGTGTAAGAGATTTAAGGGCATCAGAAATCTTAAGTCAGGTATATGAAATTCAAAAAGATATTGGGCAAAGAATTTCAAATGTTGTTATTATGGGAATGGGTGAACCCCTTATAAATTATGACAATGTCGTTGGATTTGTAAGGCTTATTAGTGATGAGTTAGCCTTGCATATAAGCCAAAGAAATATTACAATATCAACATGTGGGATTGTGCCCGCTATTAAGAAACTTGCAAAGGAAGAACTAAAGATAACTTTAGCGCTTTCTTTACATGCACCGAATGATAATATTAGACAAAAAATTATGCCTGTTGCGAAAAAATTCGCATTAAGTGATGTTATCGGTGCATGTGACGAATTCTTTAATGAAACAGGCAGAAGAGTGACATTTGAATATTGCCTTATTGATGGAATCAATGACAAAGAAGAGCATGCAAAAGAGCTGGCTTTGTTGCTAAAAGGCAAGAATGCACATGTTAACTTAATTCCTGTTAATCCGACTCCAGAAAATAATTATGGAGCAGCAAAGGAAAAAGATATTAAAGAATTTCAAAGAATTCTAGAAGAAAATAATATAACCACTACAAGAAGGCGCGAGATGGGCCGAGATATTAGTGGGGCATGTGGACAGTTAGTAAGGAGAAGCGTTTGAAATCTTTCGGAATAACTGATATCGGAGCATCTAGAAAGTACAATCAAGATTATTCTCTTGAGTGCGATGAGCCTATTGGAAATCTAGATAATTTATATGTTGTTTGTGATGGACTTGGTGGACACAATGCAGGTGAGTTTGCATCGTGCAATTCTGCTGAGCTCTTTTTTGATATAGCTGAAGAATCTGATTCTAGAATGCCACTTTCTATTCTTAAAGAGGCAATTACAAAGGTAAATGAAATTATTTACAAAAAGGGTAAGGAGCCAGAGTATGAAGGCATGGCTTCTACGTTAGTTGGCGTAACTGTTAAAGATGATACAGCTTACGTTGTTAACATTGGTGATTCTAGAGCTTATTTAATTGGAGATGAGATGGTTCAAATTACATGGGATCATTCTTATGTTGGTGAACTTATTCGCTCAGGAAAGATGACTGAAGATGAGGCTCGTTTCCATAAAAAAAATAATGTAGTTACAAGAGCTATTGGAGCTGAAAGTAAAGTTGAGCCGGATTATTTTCAAGTTAAATTAGAAGACGACGAAATAATTTTGCTATGTTCTGATGGCTTATATAATATGGTCAGCGAATCGACCATTCAAGCAGTCGTTAATGCAGACGCTTCTCTTAGAGCAAAGGCAGAAAAGTTAGTAGACCTTGCTAATGAAGCAGGCGGAAAAGATAATATTGCAGTTGTACTTATTTCAAAGAACTAATCATATTGAAAGGCGGTCTTTATATGATACGAGAGGGAATGTTTATTGAAGACAGATATGAAATTTTAGAAAAGATAGGCATGGGTGGCATGAGCGTTGTTTACAAAGCAAAATGCCATAAGCTTAATCGCTTTGTTGCTATCAAATTCTTAAAACCTGAATATTGTGAAGATAAAAGCTTTGTACAAAAATTCCAAATTGAAGCTCAATCAGCGGCAGCACTTTTACATCCTAATGTTGTAAGTGTTTATGATGTTAACGAGTATGAAGGAACATACTATATCGTTATGGAATATGTTGATGGTATTACATTGAAACAATATATTGACCGTAACGGAGCATTACCAATTAAGGAAGCTACTAGTATTGCAATTCAGGTTGCTCAAGGTATTGAAGCAGCACATTCAGCCGGAATTATCCATAGAGATATTAAACCACAAAACGTTCTCATCTCTAGAGAAGGTAAAATTAAAGTTACAGATTTTGGTATCGCTAGAACTACAACTGCTAACACTATTAGTCAAGACGTCTTAGGCTCAGTTCATTATATTTCACCTGAGCAGGCTAGAGGCGGACAAGTTGACGCTAGATCAGATATATATTCATTCGGTATTGTTTACTATGAGATGGTTACAGGCGAACTTCCTTTCGATGGAGATTCAACTGTTTCTATAGCACTTAAACATATCCAAGAAAGCGTTCCTTTAGTAGGCGACATTATTCCAAATGTTCCTATGAGCGTTGAAAAAATTATCGAAAAATGTACTCAGAAAAAAACTGATAGAAGATATCAAAGAATGACTTCTTTAATTTCTGATTTGAAGACTTCATTGATTTCTCCTAATGAAGATTTTGTAGGTCTTGAGCCTGAAAATCAGGATAATGCAACAGTTCTTATGAGCGCAGCTGATGCTGAACTTTTAAGACAAGAAGGTGGTAGACCTATTAGAAGTTCTCATATGCGTGGTAATGAGTATGATGATTACGATGAGTATGATGAATATGAAGATTACGATGATATCGATGATGAAATCGAATATTATGATGATGAAGATAACTACCGTGCAAAGAAAAAAGATAGAAAGAAATTCGATAAGATTCTTCTTATTTGTGGTATTGCAGCAGGCGTTATCATATTAGCTATTCTTGCAGTTGTTTGCGTTAAAACAGCATCATCAGGTGGATGCAGCGGTGGCACATCAATTTCAAAAATAGAAGTTCCTAACGTTGTAAACATGCCAATGAAAGATGCTGAAAAGTTACTTAAGGATAAAGGTTTTAAGGTTAAGATTGAATATAAAACTAGTGACACAATTGATGAAGGCTATGTTATCGCTCAGTCAATTAAATCTGGTGAGAAAATGAAAGAAGGCGACACAATAAAACTTACAGTTTCTTCTGGAAATGCACCAGTAATTCTTAGTGACTATACAAACAGATCACAACATGATGCGGAAACTGAATTAAAGAACTTAGGATTAAAGGTCAAGATTACTATTGAATATAGTGATGATGTGGAAATTGGAAATATTATTAGAACTAATCCAGAACCTAATTCTCAGTTGAAGAAAGATGATACGGTTGAACTTATAGTTAGCCGTGGACCAGAAACAAAGAAACTTAAAACCCCAGCTCTTACTGGATATGATGAGAATACAGCCAAGAATTATTTGTATCAACTCAATCTTGAACCTAGAGTTTCTTATGAGGTGGCAGATGGAAAAGTTGGCCAAGTTATTTCGCAAAATCCTAAAGAGGGTACAGAAGTAGAGGAAGGTTCAATTATTGAGATTGTTATTGGAGTTGCACCAGAACCAACACCGACACCAACACCAGAAGAAGAATAATAAAAAAGTAAATTTGCAATTAAGGGTGAGATATGAGAGGAACAATAATTAAAGTTTTATCAGGATTTTATTACGTAAGAAATTTTGGCTGGTCCATTTATGAATGTTCAGCTAAAGGTTCATTTAGAAATGACGACATAACACCTTTAGTTGGCGACGAAGTTGAATTTGATATTATTAGCACATTCAATAGAACGGGCGTGATTAATGAAATTCTTCCTAGAAAGAATTCTCTTGTTAGACCGGCTGTTGCAAATGTTGACCAAGCTATGGTTGTATTTGCGATTGATAATCCTAAACCAAACTTTAGTATTCTTGATAGATTTTTGGTTTTGATGCAAAAACAAAATATTGAAACCATTATCGTTTTTAATAAAAAAGATCTTGCCAGAACTGATGATATTAAAAAAATCAAAAAGATGTATAAGAATGCTGGCTGCAAACTTTTCTTTGTGCAGGCAGGCGGAGAAAGTCCACATCTGTTTTGGCTTAAGAGAAAACTTAGAGGAAAAATTACAGTTATGGCAGGCCCATCAGGCGTTGGTAAATCCACAATGCTTAATGTATTTGCTGGTAAAGTTAATGATGAGATGGCAGGCGTTGGCGAAATCAGTAAAAAAATTGGACGCGGAAAACATACGACTAGACATAATGAAATTTATTCTTTCAAAAAGAATTCTATTCATATAATTGACACACCAGGCTTTACTTCTTTACTTGTTAATGAAGATGACTTTACTAAAGAAGAGTTGCAAAACGCTTTTCCTGAATTTAATGAATATAAGGGACAATGTAAGTTTGCAAATTGTAACCATATAAAACAAAGAGATTGTGCGGTTGAAAAAGCTGTATTAGATGGTAAAATTCCTCAATCTCGTTACAATAGTTACAAATCAATTTATTCAGAGATTAAGTCTCAAAAGAAGTATTAAGATGAATATTTTAGCACCATCTATTTTATCTGCAGATTTTAAGAACCTAGGAAAACAACTAGGAGAAATTAAAGATGCTGGGGCAGAGTACGTTCATATTGATGTTATGGACGGAAAGTTTGTTCCTAGCATTTCTTTTGGTATGCCAGTTATCAAATCTATAAGAAGCGCAACTGATAAAGTTTTTGATGTGCACCTTATGATTGAAGAACCGATTCGCTATATTAATGAATTCAAAGAGTCAGGCGCAGATATAATTACAATTCATTACGAAGCATGCAGCGATGTAGGCGCGACTTTGAAGGCAATAAAAGATGTGGGATTAAAAACTGGACTTTCAATTAAGCCAAAAACACCTTGCGATGTGGTCACAGAATTTTTACCACTTTGCGATATGATTTTATTAATGAGCGTTGAGCCAGGATTTGGAGGACAAAAATTTATCCCAGAATCTTTGTCAAGAGCAAAAGAACTTAAAAAGATTATTGATAATTCAGGACTTAATATTGATCTTGAAATTGATGGTGGAATCACTTTAGAAAACGTAAAAGAAGTATTAGATGCTGGCGTTAATATAATTGTTGCTGGAAGCGCAGTTTTTAAAGAGCCTTTTGATAATACTAAGAAGTTTATGGATATTTTGAATTCATAAAGAGGAAATTATGGAAAAAGAAATTAAAAAAATTGGTGTACTAACTAGCGGCGGAGATGCTCCAGGAATGAATGCAGCTATTAGAGCTGTTGTTAGAGGTGCACTTTACAATAATATTGAAGTTTATGGTATTAACCGTGGATTTGCCGGACTTTTAGATGGCGACATTAAGCAGTTAAACAGTAGAGATGTTTCAGAAAAGATTCAGCGAGGCGGAACTTTTTTGATGACTGCTAGATGCAAAGAGTTTATGACAGAAGAGGGCGTTATCAAAGCTGCAAGAATTGCCAGGGCTTTTGAATTAGATGCAATAGTTGTAATTGGTGGAGATGGATCTTTTAGAGGCGCTCTTGATTTATCAAAAACAGGAATAAATGTTGTTGGAATTCCGGCAGCTATTGATAACGACGTTGCATGTACTGATTATACTATTGGTTATGATACAGCTATGAATACAGCGTTAAATGCAATTGATAAATTGCGTGATACTGCTTCATCACATGAAAGATGTACTGTTGTTGAAGTAATGGGTAGAAGAGCAGGATATATTGCTTTTAATGTTGGCGTTGCTAGTGGAGCAGAGATTATTCTTATTCCAGAAATCCCATATGATTTAAATAAAGATGTTATTAGAGTTCTTATGGAAGCTAGAAATAAAGGAAAACATCATTACATAGTTGTTGTTGCTGAAGGCGCTGGTAATGTAATGGAGATTGCAAAGCAAATCGAAGAGGTTACTGATATTGAAGCAAAAGCAACTGTTTTAGGACATATTCAACGTGGAGGAAGCCCAACACTTATGGATAGAAACATGGCTAGCCGCATGGGTCTTCATGCTATTAATTGTTTAGTTCAAGGCAAAACAAATCGTATTGTAGTTTCACAAGATTTTGAAATCAAAGACATTGATATTGATGAAGGCCTAAATATGACTAAAGGCATAACTGAGAAAGAATACGAATTCGTAAAGATGCTATTCTAAGTATTTTGCTATAATTAAATTTTTAATTTGCTAAGGAGAGGAAAACCTCTCCTTTTTTATTGTTTAACAAATTGCCATTTGAAAGGGTCATGGGCGGTGGATTGGTGGATGATCAAAGATAATCCACCAAACACACCGCCGCTGCTACTATGTCCCATTGCGTCGCCTACCGGCGCCGCTTCGCTGGCTACGCCAGCTCCATATATGAGATCAAAATAAAATGATTTGATAAAATTACCGAAAAAGGCACCATTGGTACCCGAAAATATATATTTTTTAAGTAAATCCATTAAATTAATTCATTATGAAAACATGTTAGAAAAATATGGAAACTAAAAACCTTGATTTTTCAAGGTTTTTAAACTTTTGTAAAATACATCAATTTTTTTTACAACGCTTATTGGGTA
>JAZRXA010000057.1:0-1173 GCA_045599965.1 Lachnospiraceae bacterium
GGTGATATTGCCATTGTAGAGATTCGTCGCTCCCGCATCCACCATGCGGTAATTATCACTGCTTATCGGCTTGTAGTCCCCGTTGTTGTACTGCAGTTCATAGCCATAGACGTCGGACTTCACAGTGGCATCACTCTCGGCGTCAAGATTCACGCCCTTTGTCCATCCCTGAAGGGTGTAGGCATAGTCCACACTCTGCAAGTTTCCACCCAGCACGGTGCGGGCGAGCGGTCCGTGGCGGTAGTATTCGTAATTGGCTAGCTCGTGCCAGTTATCATTTCCGCTGTCATCCCTGTCTCCATAGTTGGCGTACGCCTTCACGATGCGGTTCTCTCCATCGTATTCGTAACGGAGAGAGTAGCCGTCCGGCTTACCTTTTTGGTAATCCAACCGGTTCACCTTGCCGCTCACCAGGTCATAATCGTAGCTGATACTCTTGTAACGGTCTTGTCCCAGCTCAGGAAGGTCGTGAATCAGCTCCTTCACGTTCCCGTGTATGTCATAGCTGTAATGGGTGGCATGGTCGTATTGTGTCACGTCGCTGTGGTACACCTCCTGGTAGAGGGTGGTCGCGATGCGTCCGCGGAGGTTCTCCTGGGTTGCGTTCGTGAAATGGGACGGTATGTCTCCGATACTCTGGTCGTAGACAGAGCGGGTAACCTGATAACGCTTCTTGCTCCAGTTGTCGGGGAAGCGGGTCTCCGTGTCGTTGATCATGGCGTCGGTCGGCTCCACGTCGCTCTCCAGTTCTCCCGCCTCCACGTTGCGTCCGAGGGCATCGTAGAGCGTGTAGGAGTAGCGTTGCGGTTGCATGGCGTGCTGCTTGCTGTTCTGAGATGCCACCAAGCGACCCAGGCAGTCGTAGTAATAACGAACCGAATAGAGGTCGGTGCCGTCATTCACCGTCAGCACACGTCCGCCTGCCGTCACCGAGAGGTTGCCGTCCGGTTTCACCGTCATCGAGGTGAGGTCTTCCGTCGTGCTGGTCTCGCGGCGGCTCCATGTGTCACCCCCGTCGATTGTCTTGAGCATCACGCCCCCGTTGCCCACAGCGTAGGCTGTGCGGGCATCCACCGCACATATCCCGTTCAGTTGTGCCGTATGGCTGTTGGTAGGGTCCGTTGCCTTCACCCAGTCCATGGTCACACTCCCCTCTTCCCATTCGAGCGATTC
>JAZRXA010000058.1:0-1631 GCA_045599965.1 Lachnospiraceae bacterium
CTAATAGATACTATGGAAATTACTTCCTCTTAATGATATCTTGTTGATGTTCATCCTTCTCTTGCTCCGGCCGGAACAGGAGCTTTTTATGAACAAGAATAAACATTTAACATATGATGAACGTCGTCAGATTAGAGATGGTCTTGATGCATCATCAAGTTTTAAGGCTATAGGAAGAAGTATCGGCAGAGACTGTACTACCATTTCCAAAGAAGTAAAGTCTCACCGTGTATTCGAAAAGAAAGGTGCACCATACAGACCTTTTAATGACTGTTTGATAAGAAATGGTTGTCCTCATAAAGGAGATATTTGCAACGATTGTACCCGTGGCAAATCAAGAAATCTATGCTTCTCTTGTGGTAAGTGTACAGTTTTTTGTGAGGATTACATCAAGGAAACTTGCCCTAACTTAAGCAAACCGCCTTATGTATGCAATGGTTGCAATAGTCTTAATACATGTACATTAGAAAAATGTCTTTATAAGCCTCATGAGGCCCAGCAGGAATATGAAGCTGTAAGAAGTGAATCTCGTTCAGGATTCAATCTAACAGAAAACGAATTGGAACAGCTTGACAATGTAATAAGTCCTCTTTTAAGGCAAGGACAGTCATTACATCACATACTAGTTAATAATCCTGACTCTATCTCTATATGCGAGAAAACAGCATATATCTACGCTGATAACGGATTGTTTAAAGCCAGAAACATTGACATGCCTCGCAAAGTTAGATTTAGACCTCGCAAAAAGAAATCAAAAGAACTAAAGGTGGATAAAGCATGCAGAATTGGACGAACCTTTGAAGACTTTAATAAATACAAAGAAGCTAATCCTTCTGTACCTGTGACTGAATTAGATTCTGTTGAAGGTATTAAAGGTGGCGCAGTTCTACTTACCATACACTTTGTTCTTCCAAAGCTACAGATTGCTTTTTTGCGAGAAACTAACGATTCCAAATCGGTTACTGAGATATTTAATAATCTCTATGAACGTTTAGGTGAAGATAACTACAAAAAGGTTCTTTCATTATGCCTAGCTGATAATGGGACAGAGTTCTCAAACCCTACCGCTATCGAATGTGATGATGACGGCGTTATTAGATCGTATGTATTCTACTGTGATCCCTCATCACCCAATCAAAAAGGAGCTTGTGAAAACAACCATGAATTCATAAGAAGGATTATTCCAAAGCACACAGATTTGGGCCAATACAATCAAGAGCAAATCAATCTTATGATGGATCATATCAATTCCTATGGTCGTCCTGAACTTGGAGATAAATCTCCTTACGAAATATTTGAATTCTATTATGGCAGGGAAATTCTGGATATCCTCGGCATACACAAGATTCCAGCTAACGAGATAGTTCTTAGACCAGAATTATTAAAAAATAGGAAACCGGGCTACGCCCGCCTTTGAAACAAGTGCGCATAGCGCACTATTACCCTTACTTCGCATGATTACAAAAAATCTGGTTAGGACTATTAAGTCAAGGCCATAGCCACTTCGTGGTGCCGCTTGCGGCAGCCTTGACTTACATAGTCTAACCAGATATTAAGACGCCTAAGCGAAGTAAGGATAATAAAGATTTCTGCGGTAGCAGAAATTACCTTTTTAACAAAACATATAAAAA
>JAZRXA010000059.1:0-17979 GCA_045599965.1 Lachnospiraceae bacterium
GAAGGCCGGTGCGCGCCCATCTTTAGCGCAGGCACCGGCAACTTCGCGTTCCATTACACTAATTTTAATTAAAAAAATTTTTTTGCCGTAAAATTACTAGTTTTGTACCACTTCAAAAATTTTTTATTATTTTAATGTAACTTTTATTGCTTTTTTTCAACAAGTTTTGTTCTATTGTTGACTATTTTGAACAATTTTAACACTTTCTATTAATCCATTTTTTTGATTCGGAATTTCAGAGGTACAAAAGTATACATTTTACGGCAAAAAATAAACTAGAACGAATTTGTACGGGACGCGAGCATATAATAGACCTCGATAAATTCTTAATTTGCCAAAAAAAGAAGGTTGCGCATCGCAACCTTCTTTCTATTTAAAAGTGAGTTGATGATTATCCAAATTAGCCAATAGCTGTTAAGCCACCGTCTGGATAAAGGATGTTTCCTGTAAGGAAATCTGATGCTGGAGCAGCAAGGAAAAGAGCTGTACCAACACAGTCTTCAGGATCTGATAAACGACGAAGTGGAAGAGCAGCGCCTTGTTGCTCTAAGTATTCGTCAACTGTAATACCAGCTTCTTTAGCACGCATCTCGAAAACTTTACCCATCATAGGAGTCTTCATGATGTTAGGGCCGAAAGCGTTAACTGTGATGCCGAAAGGTCCGAGCTCGGAAGCAAGAACTTTTGTAAGCATGTCTTCAGCGCCTTTGCTAGAACAGTAAGCAGCGTTACCAGCACCTTTAGTTGCGATTTTACCACGAACAGATGAAACGTTGATAATCTTTCCGTATCCAGCTTCTTTCATGTATGGAGCAAAATGTTTAGCTGTGATAAGGATTGATGTAACGTTAGCATTCATAACGTTGTTGAATTCGTCAACTGGGAAATCGAATACTGGAACTTTCTTGTTGATACCTTGTGAGTTAACAAGAATATGTACAGGACCCATTTCTTCGTTAGCTTTCTTAGCTGTAGCTTCAACAGCTGCTTCGTCAGTTGCGTCACAAACATAATATTTAAATTCTTTACCTGTTTCAGCCTTGAGAGTTTCAACAGCTGCTTTAAGTTTTTCTTCGCCTCTTGAAGCGATAGCTACGTTAGCACCTGCTTCAGCATAAGCTTTAGCAATAAGTACTCCGAGTCCGCCGGCACCACCGAAGATGATGGCATTTTTGCCTGTAAGATCAAAATAATTCATAACTTTCTCCTTTGAAAAATTTTATAACAATTCGATAACAGTCGCTTGTCCCATACCGCCTGCGATACATAAAGTAGCAAGGCCATATTTAACATTACGACGTTTCATTTCATATAATAATGTAACCATGATACGGCAACCAGATGAACCAACTGGATGACCAAGAGCGATAGCACCACCATTAACGTTGATGATGTCCATCTTATCTTCCCAACCAAGTTCTCTAATGCAACCAATTGATTGAGCTGCGAAAGCTTCGTTAAGTTCGATAAGACCGATGTCGTCCATGCTAATGCCAGCATTATCAAGTGCTTTAGGAACAGCATATACAGGGCCAAGACCCATTGTGCGAGGATCGCAACCAGCTGTACCCATACCAATGATTTTAGCTAAAGGCTTAAGGCCAAGTTCAGCTGCTTTGTCTGCGCTCATAAGGAGCATAGCAGAAGCACCATCGTTACGTCCTGATGATGAACCAGCAGTTACGCTACCGCCTTCAGGTCTGAAGCAAGGTTTAAGCTTGCCAAGTTTTTCCATAGAAGAATCGCGACGTGGGAACTCATCTGTATCAAAAATGATAGGAGGGTTCTTTCTGCCTTGAGGTACTTCTATAGGAACAATCTCATCTTTGAATTTTCCAGCATCGATAGCTGCAACAGCTTTTTGCTGTGATTGAAGTGAAAAAGCGTCTTGCTCTTCACGAGTAATACCAAGCTTTTCAGCAATGTTTTCAGCAGTCATACCCATGTTGAAAACGCCGTACATTTCTTGTGGTTGTGATTGGAATTGACCTTCTGTAACTGCATCATAAATAGTAGTGTTACCAGTGCCAAGTCCATATCTACCATCACGAAGATAGAAGATACCGTTTGTCATGCTTTCTGTACCACCAGCAAGAACAACATCACTAACGCCACACATGATTTGCATAACACCGTTTTGAACGGCGCTCATACCAGAAGCGCATTGACGCATAACTGTATGCGCTGAAGCCTTTTCAGGAAGTCCGCAACGAAGAGCAGCAATACGAGCAATATTAGGCTCGTCAGAGCTTTGACGACATTGACCTAAAATTACTTCGTCAATTTCGTTAGGATCGATTTTGCTTCTTTCCATAATGCCGTTAATAACGCAGCAAGCAAGGTCCACAGCATGAAGTGGTTTTAGTGCGCCGCCGAAACTGCCAACAGCGCTGCGACAAGCTTCAACTATTACAACATCTTTCATTAATATTTCCTCCGTTTATGATGGGGCAAAGAAAACTTTGCCCCACCAACATCTTAAAAATTTTAGTTTAATTATTTTTCAAGTAACATTTCACCGATGTTAACTGAAGCTGCGGTCTTAACTTCTACAGTATAAGGTTTGTAGCCATCTGCACATGCAGTAACAACAAACTCTTTGTTAGTAGGTAAGAAACGGAATTCGAAATCACCTAAGAAGTCTGTAGTTGTTTCGTATTCTTTACCGCATTCTTTACATTTACATGTAACCTTAACGTCTTTAGCGCAAGCACCTGTATCACCAAATACAACTTCGCCACAGATGAAAGGCTTTGGTAAATGTCTGTAATATACAGAAGGTTTTGTACCATATTCAGGATGAAGCTGTTCAAGTTCATCAGCATGCTCAGCAACATATTTAGCAATCTCGCTGTTAGGGTCATCTAAATCGCCAAATAATACAGCTTGGTTAGGGCAGCACTCGTAGCAACGAGTAACCTTTTCGCCTTCATCAAGCATATGAGCACACATAGTACATTTTTGAGGAATTTCAAGTTTTTCGTTCCATGAAATTGCACCGTAAGGGCAAGAACCAACGATTTCTTTTTTACCTTTAGCCTTAACAGGATCGATGATAACGATTCCATCAGGTCTTTGATAAATTTCCTCAGGGAATTTAGCCATACAAGCAGGGTTCTGACAATGTTGGCAAATAGTATGAACGTAGTCAACTTTTACCTTGTCATGTGAACCATACTGAACTTCTGAAACTTTAATAAGGTTTTCACCAGCGCAAGTAGCTTCAGATGTAGGAAGATGGCTATTGTCTGTAAATTCATCTTTGCATGCGAGGAAGCAAGCATAGCAACCATCGCAACGTTCAACATTAAATACTAAACCATATCTTGCCATTTATTTTACCTCCCACTTTCTTGCTTCAACGAGGCATGAGTTAGGAGCCATGCCTGGCGCATTCTTTGATAACATTCTGCCGCTTGTAAGTAAGTTAATGCATCCGCCTCTGTCAGTAGCACCTGGAACAGGAACAACTGGATCATATTTAGCAGAGCAGCCATAGCTGTGCATAACACCTACAGGAACACGGTATGTAACTTCTGCAACGCAAAGTACGCTAGCACGATCATTATAAAGTTCGATAAGATCGCCGTTCTTGATACCACGTTCGTCAGCATCTTTAGGGTTGATACGTGCTGGCCAATAAGCGTAACCGTCTTTGATTACACGGTGTACAGGAACTTCGTTAAGCCAGCTAGCATGTGTATCGTAATGAGTATGGAAGCTGAATCTTGGGTGAGGAGAGATAATTTGAAGTGGGTACTTCTTGTAAAGCTCTGTCTCATGTCCCTCCCAGCTTGGGATGTACTTAGGAACGATTGGACGCTCTTCATCATCAGGAGTAAATTTCTTAAGTGACTCAGAAGCGAACTCAATCTTGCCTGAGAAAGTACCAAGCTCTTTAGAGTTTTCAGTAGGTTCCATAGAGTTCATGTTGTTAACAGCTTTGATCTTAGGATTTAAGTAGTCCTGAGTATCGCAGTCTCTGTCTTCATAATACCAACGGAAAGCAGGATGCTCCTCATAATCTTCAGGAACAGGAACGATGTAGTAGCCTTTCTCATTGAATTCTTCCCAAGAGCAACGTTTGCTAAGTTCAGAAAGATTCCAGTAAGCTTCAGCCCAATCGTCTTCAGTTTTGCCTTCTGTGTATTTTTCACCCCAGCCGAGTTTGTCAGCAACGAGTGAGAAGATTTCGTAATCAGATTTAGACTCGCCAAGAGGTTCGATACATTTTTGCTCACGAACGATTACACGCCAGTTATTACCGATGTGTGCATGTGTCGTATAGCCACCACCTACTGACCATTCGCCTAAGTCATTACGCTCTAAGTTAGTACATGCAGGAAGGATAAGGTCAGCATATTTAGCTTCGCCGCCCATCCAGCAGTCTTGATTGATTACGCACTCTAATGCGTAAGGGCCATCGTTTTGATACATACGAGCCCATTTATTTGTATCTGTCATTGTGCCGAAGAAACTTCCGCCATAACGCCAGAACATCTTAACATTACCCTCGATAGGATATTCATGATGATTGAATTGTTGTTCGATAGATTGACCACAGAAACCATCACCGATGAATTCGTCCTTGCCGTTGATAACAGCATCAGGGAATGTAAGACGATAAAGTCTTTGTTTGTTAGTAACGTTAAGAGCAAGCTTTTCATTAGCTGCACGAGATTTACCCATTTGTGAATCTGGCTCAGCATATCCAGGGAACCATGTGTAGTCAGCAGGAGCACCCATTGTTGTACCCCAGATAGAAACACCAGGTTTACCAAAGCCTTGCATAGCGCTAAGAGCGATAATCATACGAGCTTCTTCAGTTCCGTATGCGCTACGGCAAGCACTACCTTCACCGCCACGAACACCGCCAGCTAAAGCAACTCTCTTAGAAGCCCACTCTTTAGCAAGAGCTCTAATACGACGAGCAGGGATACCGCATTTTTCGCCAGCCCACTCAGGAGTCTTAGGAACGCCGTCTTCGTCGCCCATGATGTAAGCTTTGAATTCGTCGATACCGATAGTCTTACGCTCAACAAAGTCATGATCATAAGTATCATCTTCGAACCATGTGTAAGCGATAGCAGCTGCGAGAGCAGTATCAGTACCTGGACGCGGAGCAAACCATGTGCCGTCCATAACAGCGTTAGTGTAGTTATAGAATGGGTCAATGAATACGCACTTCATACCCATTTCTTTCATCCATACTCTCCAGATATTTGATTCTTGTCCAGAATAAATACCGTGAGTAGAGTCAGGGTCGTTAGACCAGAAAACGATCATGTCAGTGTTCTTAAGAGCATCTTGTAATAAATCGAATTGTTCTGGTTGACCAAGGCGCCAATAAAATCCCCACATATGAGGAGCGCCCCACATCCAACCTTCCCATGAATCAGGGTTATCTAAGATTGGTGTGTAGTTAAGCATGCCGAAGAAACGTCCGAATGGAGCCATCTTGTAGCCGACAATACCCCAGTTGTGGTGAGAACCAGTGATAGCTGTAATCTTATGGCCATCAACATTACCATTCTCATCAACTGTAATGTTACGTTTGATTTCGTTTGCTATGATTGTTGTAGCTTCGTCCCAAGAAATACGCTCATAGCCACTCTTACCACGATTTTGTGGATTGCGTTCACCATTAGGATCCCAGTCAACACGTTTCATTGGATAAAGAATACGGTCTTCTGAGTAGAGTCTGTTACGCTCAGTTAAGATGTTCTGAGCAAGACGCATTGCCTTAGGTGGGGAATACTTTTTGCCGTTCTTGTCCTCAACTACCCATGGCTTTGGATAGTCTTCTTCAGGAACTTGTAACGGACGGATTTGGGTAACCTTACCATCTTCTACATAAACGGAAATAGGACCGCCAGTAGTAAGGTTTGTAAATACCTTTTTCATCCTCTCACTCCTTCTGTAATAAAAAATTTTATAGTTACGGCTTTTTTATTTTTAATAATGAAAAAAGCCCATAAGTTACACAAGAATTATAAACCTTGGAACTATTCCAAGGTCAAGGGATAGTTTTAGTAATTTTGGCCTGGTTGACATTGCAAAAATCAAAATGTACAATAAAAAATCGCAGTAAAAAAATATTAAATCGAGGACAAAAAATGGAAAAATTAGCAAGTAGCCCGCTTTTTATAGTTGGACTTGTCGTAACACTTTGTGCAATCGTTGGACTTTCTATATGGACTGGAAAGAAAAACAAAGGTGGCAAAGGAAGAAATAATAGTCTTCCAATCGTAACAGGCCTAATCATGGGAACCTTAGTAGGTGGCTCATCTACAGTAGGAACAGCCCAGCTCGCATTCACATACGGAATGTCAGCATGGTGGTTTACATTAGGCGGTGGAATAGGATGCCTTATCTTAGCGCTTGCATACGCTAAACCTTTTAGACATGCACAGTCGCCAACAATCGTAGGCACAATCAGAAACGAGTATGGAAACGGCGCCGGCATGGCAGCATCAATCCTTAACTCAGTTGGAACATTTATTAATATTCCTTCACAGTTACTTGCAGCAAGCGCAGTAATCGCAGTAGTTTTTCCAAACTTAGGAATCGTTATAACCGTTGCTGTTTCAGCAATTTTCATGATTTTATATGTAATCTTCGGCGGAACTAAAGGCGCGGGAATCGTAGGAATCTTAAAGACACTTTTGCTTTATCTTTCTATCGTTGCATGCGGCGTAATGGTTTTAGTTGCTGTCGGCGGATTCGGCGGATTCACCGGAATGGTTAAAGCAATCGAAAATCCTGAAGGCGTTAAATTCTTCTCAGTTTTTGCTAGGGGAGTTGGCCAAGATTTAGGATCGGCGCTTTCACTTATATTCGGTGTACTTACAACACAAACATATGCGCAAGCAGTTATTAACGGAAAGAGCGACGGCGCAGCTAAAGGCGGCGCACTTCTTTCAGCCTTCTTAATCCCACCTATCGGAGTAGGCGGAATTTTAGTCGGCCTATACATGAGAGCGAACGCAGCCCTTTATCCAGGACTTACAGCTAAAACAGCACTTACAACATTTGTTATTAATCATATGCCGGCACTCCTTGCAGGTATCGTCCTTGCAACACTTTTCATTGCATCAGTAGGTACAGGCGCAGGCCTCGCACTTGGCATCTCAACAGTTATAAATAACGACATCGTAAAAGTCGTAAGCAAAAAAGAAATCGAAGAAAAGAAATTCAACAAGCTCTCAAAAGTTTGGATTGTTGCAGTCTTAGTAGTAGCATGCTTCCTTTCAACAGGAGCGCTCGGCGATGTAATCTTAAACTTCGCGTTTATGTCGATGGGACTAAGAGCCGCAGTAGTATTTTGCCCACTTTGTGCAGCACTTTTCCTTCCAGGAAAGGTCGACAAAAAATGGGTATTTGCAGCTATTGTAGTAGGTCCGCTTATCGTACTTTTAGGCAACCTATTTAAGGAACCATTAGGAATAACATTCGATCCACTTCTTATCGGAATCGTGGCAGCAGCAATAGTGGTTGCAATCGGATTCTTCGTTAAGAAAAAAGAATTAAACAAAGTAGGTTAATGGATTATTCAAAAAAAAGATGGGGCGTACTCATCGCAGCATGCTTAATAGGACTTTGCATCGGAGCTCTTTATACATGGAGCACTTTTGCAACACCTATGGCAGAGTATTTTAGCCAGCTAACAGGTCAGAAAATTTCTGACCTGTCTTATATTTATACAATCGCGTGCGTATCAGCACCAATCGATATGATTATCGGCGGATTCCTCGTAAAAAAATTTGGAGCCAAAGTTGTCGCTATCGGAGGCGGAATTTTATTCGGCCTAGGCATGATTCTATCTGGCTTTGTAACCTCCGCCGTTGCACTCGTTTTAACATACGGCATTATGGTCGGCGTAGGAACAGGCTTTTCTTATGGAATCATTATTTCCAACACAGTAAAATTTTTTCCAGAGCGAAGCGGATTTGCAGGCGGCCTTGTTACGACTTGTTTCGGGGCCAGCTCAATTATTTTTTCACCGATAGCTAATGCGTTGATAGAAAAGTTAGGAGTATTGTGGGCGTTTAGAATCATCGGATTTGTGATGCTCGTAATAATAATTGGTAGTGCATTCTTTATTATCACAGCGCCAGAGAGCGATGAAGAAGTAAAGGTAGTATCTCCAGTGCGTGATGTGCATTACAAAGAAATGCTTAAGACAAAAGACTTTTATTTAATGCTACTTACTATGCTTTGCGGAAGTTTTGCAGGAATGATGGTGCTTTCGCAAACATCGCAAATCGCGCAGAACATGATAGGCCTTGCGCCGGCGGCAGCAGCGTTGGTTGTATCGGTAGTATCACTCTTTAATATGTGCGGGCGATTTGTTTTAGGCTGGGTCTCAGATAAGATCGGTCAAAAAGATACGTTGGTAATCACGTTTGTTATAAGTTTAATTGTGAATATAGTTTTATTCTTCTATAAAGGTGACTCAGAGATGGTCGCAGTGCTTTGTCTTGCGCTTATTGGTTTTTGCTATGGAGGCAACCTCGGAATTTTCCCAAGCTTTACGCAAAGTCGATTCGGCAGAAAGTATCACGGTGTAAACTATGGACTTATGTACTGGGGCACTGGGCTCGCCGGAGTTTTCGGACCGATGGCGATGAGCTTTATCGCATCAAAGATGGGAATCTACCAACCAGCATTCTTAGTGGCAGCAGCAATTGCGCTACTCGGAGTAATTCTCGCATTTACACTTAAATTCAAAAAGGCAAACTAAATCTAACATCTTTTTCAAAAACATTTATAATAGAAACATGGAACCAAAAATTATTAGAAGTAGGCGAAAGACTATTTCAGTGGAAATAAAAGATGGAGAAGTTTTGGTAAGGGCGCCAAAGTGGGTCCCTAAATACGAAATTCAAAATTTTGTAGAAAAGAATCAGCGCTGGATTGAAAAGCATTTGCAAAAAGCAAAAGAGCAGGAAGAACAGTTAAAAGTTTTAGAACCATTCACACTAGAAGAGTTAGATAGCTTCGCCGATAAGGCGCTCGCTGTAATTCCAAAAAGAGTAGAACACTACGCTGGGCTAATGGGAGTAAGTTACGGTCGCGTAACAATCCGTACGCAGCGCACTCTTTGGGGAAGCTGCACTAGCAAAGGCAATCTAAACTTTAATTGCTTGCTGATGCTAGCGCCGCCAGAAGTCCTAGACGCAATAGTGGTTCATGAACTTTGTCATCTAAAGCACATGAACCACTCAAAAGAATTCTATAATGAAGTTTTATCTATTTATCCCGACTACCATAAGTGGAATAAATGGTTAAAGGAAAACGGAAAGCTTTTACTAAAGCGCATCCCGAATTAATTACTTGAACATCTCTTCAACTTGCTTTTCGCAAGATTGCATAGCCTTGATAGCTTTTTCGAAAAATTCGCCAAGCTCCCAGCCAAGCATCTCAGCGCCTTGGCTAATTACATCCCTAGAGCAACCAGCAGCAAAACCTTTATCCTTAAATTTCTTTTTAAGGCCTTTAACTTCCATGCCTTCGCAACTTTTTTGCTCACGCATAAGAGCATAAGACCAGATAAGACCAGTAAGTTCGTCAACAGCAAAGAGAACTTTTTCCATCTCATGTACAGGCTCAACATCAGAGCAAATACCATAAGCGTGTGAGCACACAGCGTGAATAAGTTCATCTTCCGCACCGCCTTCGCTTAACAGCTCCGGTGCCTTCTTGCAATGCTCATCAGGATACATCTCAAAATCGATATCATGAAGAAGTCCAACGATTCCCCAAAAATCAACTTCGTCGGCATAGCCCAAATCATTTGCAAACCATCTCATAACGCCCTCAACAGTAAACGCGTGTCTAAGATGAAAAGGATCTTTATTGTATTTTTTAAGCAGCTCAAGCGCTTGCTCTCTAGATAATTTAGTATTCATAATCCACCTCCTAAAATTACTTAAAGTATATTCTTTCTTCGCTAACTAATCAACTCGGTAAGGTTTACTTTGCGGAATTTTATTCCGATTCAATAGTGTGGGATTTATTGACTAAGGGATAAACTTGTAATAAAATATGGGTGTACCCCGATAACGAGGAGGCCCAAATGAGCACGTATAAAGACGAATGGGATAAGAAGAATACAACCCAATTTAAAATCAAACTTAATAATAAAACAGATAAAGATATTATAGAGTGGTTGGAGGACCTCGATAATAAACAAGGGACAGTTAAGGAAATAATTAGGGATTACAGTTTTACAAAAACAGGAAGAGATAAAAAAATGGCACTGGAAAACAAACTAGGAATAACAAGCAGCGCTGAACTGGCAAATGTAGAAGAAAAACTTACAAAAAAGAGAGCACTTGAATTATTTGAAAAGGATTTGCTTTCTAAATTTGAGGTTGGAACATATACCGGCCTTAAACAAATCCACGAATATTTATTTCAAGACATATATGATTTTGCAGGGCAAACCAGGACGGTAAACCTCGCAAAAGGAGACTTCAGATTTGCGCCGGTAATGTATTTAGAAGTAGCATTAGAAAACATTTCAAAAATGCCTCAGTCCACGTTTGATGAGATAGTGCAAAAATATGTTGAGATGAATATCGCGCATCCTTTCCGCGAAGGAAATGGAAGAAGTATGCGAATATGGCTAGACCAAATTATGAAAAAAGAGCTCGGAAAAGTTATTGACTGGAGCAAGCTCGAAAAAGAAGATTACCTATCAGCTATGCAACGCAGCCCGATAAAAGATCTTGAAATAAAGCATCTGTTAAAGTCCGCACTAACCGATAAAACAAGCGACAGGGAAGTGTACATAAAGGGAATAGACACAAGCTATTATTACGAAGGGTACAACGCGTTTACCACAAACGCTTAAAGTTTGGTCAATACGCGCTCATGTTCATGCTCCGGCCTGAACTAATCCGCAAAATCGGATGGGAAGTCTAGTTTTCGCACAAAAGTGGATGTTAACCCCCATCTCAGACGAAGAAAACGATTTTCACTAGACATACCATCCGTTTTAGTGTACATACTAGACTTTCCATCCACTTTCATGTAAATTACTAATTGTGATACCTAAGCTAATGCTTGAGATAACAATGTACAAAAGTGCCTAAACATCTTATTCACTTAATCGCTTTTTTAATCGAATCAATAAAAGAATCTCCCATGTCAAAATTTTTCAACATTTCAAATCAGCGTATTGTTAGGCGCGGTGGTAGAGATGTATAATTTAATATATGAATACATAAGCTATGAATATGAGTGGTTTTGATTATGACGGCGATATAGATATTTTGGATGACGTATTACTAGAAGAAGAACTGATGGCATGCGAGCAAGCGGCATAAAAATAAAATATTATGATGTTATCAATAAATATCCAGGAGAATTACAATCATTAATGAAGATTGTTTCAGATGATAACATTATCGCAATTGATATAGAAGATGGATTGAAAAATATTCTCGTTAAATTATTATACGATGCAGTGGTTAAACATAGATATTATGTGGATATTGAAGGTAATTCAATTAAAAGAACTCTTGCGTTTGACCCGGTTTATGTAGTTCTATTTTGTAGTCAAGATGTATTTATATCAAATTTATTAAAAAAGAGTATTGGATGCTGTTTTACAAATACGGATGATGTTGGGTAAATGAAAGATATATTAGAAAACAACAAATTAATTTTTGATTTAGAAGTTTCCGAAGAACATTTTAGTTTTGGGACTTCTTTTGATGAAGCAATTTTTAATGCAACTAATGAAATTGAATCATTAAAAGAAACCATTGATGCTGCGCAAAGGATTAAACCGGATTGTGATAAGCTCGATTATGCACTTGCGGCAAGCATAGGAGCGCTATGTGGGATTATTGATATTTTTCTTGTTGGAAAACCAAAAGAATCAAAAATTGGAGAAATAACTGATAAATGGTTTGCGGATTGCACGATTTCTTTTGCGAAACTATTTGATAAAGAGGGGAAAATAGATGGTTCACTCACATCCGCTCTTAAAGTGCTTGAAAAGAAATTCAAAATACCTTATGACCAAACGGGATTAGGAGGCGCAGCAAAGGATATTTTTGATTTAAATCCCCAAAATCATCACTTAAAATCGCTCGGACATAATCCAACTTTATTAGGAGTGTTCTTTTCAATTTTGGATCAATTTACCAACCAATCACATTTTGTTACAGCAGGAAAATTGATTTCACTACAAGAAGCGGATGGCATTTTTGAATTGCAAGGAAGTGACGTACCATCAAAAATCTTTTGCGGTTTTATTAATTGGTTTGGACACATTGTTTCGGATGCTTCGGGTTCTTCTGGTAGTAAAGGTAGAGGTATGGGTATCCCGGCGCCTTTCCTGGCGTGGACAAATGACCTCATAGTTATACAAAAAAATCTTCAACTTTCAAATGCTCAATTTGGAAATAATTTAAATGAATTAGCTTTAAAAGTTTATAAAGAAGGATTTGATCTTCGTTTTTCAGTTGCTCAAATGATACCTATATTTGTTAATGAAATAATTGTTAGGTTTATTTATTCTGTTAGGAGAATGATTAAATATTATTCTGAAACAGATAAGGACGATCGTACGATGGAAGAGCTTTGGAAACAATGTAAACCTTTTTCAAATGCAACCGTAAAAAGAATGTTAACAGTTGCTCATGGAACATTTTGTCTTTTAGATGTTGGAGATGCAACTATGAGAGGAATTGTAAATGGTGGTGGAGCATTTAACGTAGAAGAGTTTGTGATGCGTTTAAATATTATTGGAGTTGGACGCTTTGCCATTTCATTATATGGTGAAGGAAAACGTGCAATAATTCTTAACAAAGCAAAAGACGAGGCGGATTTTGCTGAATATAAAATTGTTTTAGTTGGAAATTATTTAGAAGGATTATTAGAATTATCAAAAATATATGATGATAGGAAACTGGTGAATTTTATTGACGATTTTAAAAATAGTAATTCATATAAAATGGCTTTTAAAAAATCAGCTGAATTAGCTGAATTGAGAAATGTACCTGCTGAATTGATATTAAAAGATAAAAAGGATATAGATGCATATTTTAGAGGAGAATTAAATGTGTAAGAAAAGAAATAAATATAAGAATTCCAACGAAGAAATAGAAACTATTGTAAAAAAAGTGAATATGGGGATTGTTGATTTAGGTTATTATTCAGGCGAACTAAATAATTGCCTTAACCAAATGCAAGAAAAAATTGGTGTTATAAGAAATATTCCAACTGAAACGTTTAATGAATACTACAAATGTAAAAAAATTAGATTATCATGGGAATCACACGTAGAGGAAATAAAAAAAGAACCCCAAATAAATATGATTGTTGATGTAGAAGCTGCAGCTATTGGAGTTGGAGTTGGAATGACAATAGCTACAATGGGGCCAACGGCGGCGATGGGGATTGCTACATCATTTGGAGTTGCATCTACTGGCACAGCTATATCAACATTAAGTGGCGTGGCCGCCACAAATGCTGCATTGGCCTGGCTTGGTGGTGGGGCATTAGCGGTAGGTGGAGGCGGAATGGCAGCAGGTAATACATTGTTATTACTAGCTGGACCTGTTGGCTGGGGGATTGCAGCAACCGTTCTAGTAACAACAGGTATAATGTTCATTTTTAATAGAAAAAATAAAAAAAGACTAAATAATATTTTTACTCTTATTTGTGAAAGAGATAAATTTTCATTAAATTTGGCTGCGAAAGAATTGTTCGAAAGAAGAAATCATATTATTGACGAAAGAGACAAAATAATAAATGCAACTAAAAAAATACAGTCATTTGGGTTGAATTATGATTCCATGACAGAAAGCCAGCAATATGAACTGGGGGCATATGTTAACTTAATGAATTCTTCTTCCAAACTTTTGGTCAATCCGATTTTAGGATTGCAACCGAAATTCACAGAAGCTGATATCAAAAATAAAAAAATTGCTGATAATAAGAAAAATTGTATAATTTCATTGGCGAATATGTTTTACAATATTGAATTGAACCAAAAAGACAAAAAATTAATTTGGAAAAAATTTAGAAAGAATAAACAGTTTCTTAAACAATTCAATATTACGAAAAAAGAGTTAGATAAAAAGATGATGAGAATTGTTTATGATATGTTAAACACAAATAGTCGTACTATAAAACAGTAAGGTAAAATAACATATGCTCACAACCTTAGAATATTACAACAAAAATGCATATGAGTTTGTTCAAAATACACTTTTGGTAGATTTTAAGAATATCCAGGATAAATTTTTGGAAAAACTACCTGTGAATGCTTGTGTTCTCGATTTTGGCTGCGGGGCAGGTCGTGATACAAAATATTTTTTGAAAAAAGGGTACCAAGTTGATGCGACAGATGGCTCAGAAGAAATCTGCAAAATGGCTAGCGATTATACTGGAATAAAAGTAAAGCAGATGCTTTTTGAAGAACTTGATGAAAATGAGAAGTATGATGGAATTTGGGCATGTGCATCAATATTACATTTGTCCAAAGATGAACTTAAACCAGTATTTATTAAAATGATTAAAGCGTTAAAGGTAGATGGTGTAATTTACACATCATTTAAGTATGGCGAGTTTGAAGGTGAAAGAAACGGAAGATTTTTCACGGATTTTACAGAAGCATCTTTTGATGAATTTATAAAACCGTTTAATGATATTGAAATTATTGAGTGCTGGATTTCTGGCGATGCAAGACCGGAAAGGGAAGAAGAAAAGTGGCTGAATCTAATTTTGCAAAAGGTGAATACACACTAAAGATTGATGGAAAATATTATAATACATTAGATATCGAATCATTTTCTCTTATGATGAAAGATCCTGCTTATTGTTATAAGTTTTATTGGTTAGAAGCTATTGTTCATTTAATAGCTGAAGATATAAGGAAAACGACATTTGATGCAATCATTGATGAAATGATTTGCAATGCATGGTATTCCGTTCGTGAATTCCACATTCATCTTAGTGGAATGCAATTAGATGGACAGGTAAGAGATGGCTTAGAAAGAGCTGTTCTTTTATTGTCTAAATTATCTGACTTGCCAGCAAATGCTTCCAAGGTTGAAATAAAGAACGCTATAAAGAAATATAATGAAGAATTAAAGACATATAAGGAGCAACTTACAAATATGGTTCCTTATAGAGCGTTAGCAGGATTTTTTAATAAATGCGAAGAAAAAGCAGATTGGGGAAGCATTAGAAGACTTACTAATTATATAGAAAGAATAAATCGTGATTCTATCCTATTACCATATACATTAGGTGAAGAAAGCAAACTGAATAAAAAAGTGTATTTCCAAGATGCATGGGTGGAAATGATTCAAGATAATATGGTATCAATTCTTGGCTGGATACAGTATGAAAAAGTTAAGTGGCTGCAAAATAATAATCCTGAAGTGCCAGGGCTTGTTTATAAATTAGCGCCTATGGATGAAAAAATGCGAAAACTTAATAGTGTTCGCAAACTTTGGGAAGGCATATTAGAATTAAGCGATATTAAAGATGTATTTACTGACGAATCAGTTGTTTCGCATAAATATGATGTTGATCATTTTATCCCTTGGTCATTTGTAATGAATGACGAACTATGGAATCTTATGCCAATGAATTCTTCTCTTAATTCTTCTAAAAGTAATAAGCTTCCAAAGTGGAATCCGTTCTTTAAGCGTTTTGCAAAGAACCAGTTTATTATGTATCAGCTAATTCACGAAAAAGAGAAGATTCATAAATTATATGAGTCCTGTTTCAAAGACAATCTTCATTCAATATGGGCTGGCCAGGAACTTTATCGCAAAGGCAATTCCGAAATAGAGTTTACTAATATCCTTCAAAAAAATATGCAACCAGTATATGATTCTGCCAGAAGGCAGGGGTATGAGGTTTGGAATTAACTTGATGTGATATCGAAAAAAAGTTAAAATTAAATTCATTGCAATAAAAAAAGAATGGTCCTACGTTTTCCGTACAGACCCCCTCGAGTGGGCGCCAGGCCATCCTTAATCTCAATCCACTTTATCATGTTTTAAATCTTTTTGTCAATTTTTTTTACTATGTTTTTTATGATTTTGTAAAAATTATATGAATCCTGATTCGATAAATGCAATCTAATTATGCTACAAATATTATCAACAAATTTGAGTCCAACAGAATTTTGTGAATCAATGGGATTAATGGAAAGAACATTTTCTAAGTTAGATATTTTTTCGATGATAGATGCTTCGAAATTTTTATTTCCAAATTTATCAAAAACAATATCAATTGGATAATTGATATTATTCGCTATTTCAAAAAGTAAAGAAATATAAATCAATTCTTTTTGACGCTCTTTTAGAATTGAGTTTGTTTTTTTATAGTAGGCATAATATATTCCTTCGCTAATTGGCACTATTGATTTTAATAGTATTTTTTTAATTTTTTGAAAGCGCGTATCTAACAAAGTTGATTTAAATTCAATGAAAATTTTTTGTTTTGTTTTTTGTGAGATAGAAAAATTAGAGATAATATTTTTGAACTGTCTAAAGGCTAATCGAACATCTTTTTCGGATTTTACCATTAAGGACGCCACGATATAATACTCGTCATTTTCTGTTTCATCAACATATAAAATCATATGGTTGAAATCTTTCTATTTAAGTTTTTTCTTTTTTTATCGGAATCAATAAAAGAACTTTTAGAATTTTCAGAACATCTTTATTGACTGAATCCATAGTATAACAAAATCAAAACCAATTCAATGTTTACATTTTTTATTTTCATGCTTTGCCTCGCACTAATCCGCAAAATCGGATGGTAAGTCCAACTTTTGTATAAAAGTGGATGTTAACCCCCATCTCAGACGAAGAAAAACGATTTTCACTAGATATACCATCCGTTTTAGTGTACAAACTAGACTTTCCATCCACTTTTTTTATGTCAAAAATTAGAAGAAAGGCCTGTTACCACGTGTAAAAGGCCGGGTATCGCTCGGCCTTGGTTAATTTAAATATGAGTGCTTGCAATTAAAGGGAAATTGTGTAGAATAGAGTTATAAATAAAGGAGCTGCCGTTACGGTCAGTCCGAGTTTTTAGGAAAATGATCACTCACTTTCGGGAAAAACAGGGAGCGATCATTTTTTATGTAAATTACTAAGCGTGATACCTAAGCTAATGCTTGAGATAACAATGCTAGTAAACGAAATTATAAAGTTTATAACTTCCATACACATCACCTCCTTTCCTAAAATGGAATTGGAGGACTGACCGCAAACCGTTCTTGCAGCTCCTATGTAAAGGCACAAATGCGCCTAAACACCAAATTTTCTCATCGCTTTTTAATCTGGATCAATAAAAGAACTTTTAGAATTTTCAGAACATCTTTATTGACTGAATCCATAGTATAACAAAATCAAAATCAATTCAATGTTTACATTTTTTATTTTCATGCTCCGGCTCGCACTAATCTGCAAAACCGGATGGGAAGTCTAGCTTTCGCACAAAAGTGGATGTTAACCCCCATCTCAGACGAAGAAAAACGATTTTCACTAGACATACCATCCGTTTTAGTGTACAAACTAGACTTCCCATCCACTATTTTTATGTCAAAAATTAGAAGAAAGGATTGTTGTATTTGTCGATAAAAACCGACAATCAGGGCAAAAACAAAAATTGAGAGAGCATTTAATATAAAGAAATGTTATCGCAGGTAATGGGCAAAATAGCATTTATCCACAACCATAGAATATGCAACCAGTATATGATTTTGCCAGAAGGCAGAGGTATGAGGTTTGGAATTAACAGGGATATGAGGTTTGGAATTAACTTGATGTGATATCGAAAAAAGTTAAAATTAAATTCATTGCAATAAAAAAAGAATGGTCCTACGTTTTCCGTACAGACCCCCTCGAGTGGGCGCCAGGCCATCCTTAATCTGAATTCACTTTATCATGTTTTAAATCTTTTTGTCAATTTTTTTTACTATGTTTTCATGCT
>JAZRXA010000060.1:0-31441 GCA_045599965.1 Lachnospiraceae bacterium
CCACTTCGAGCGCCGATTATCCACACATCCACCGCCAAAACATCTCATTCGCCAGCCGCCTTGATACAAAACATTCTCATATAAAGAGGGGTGCGCCTATGAGCGTATCAAAATCACTTTTTAGACACCAAAAGTACTCTCGTACGAGAGGGGGTGCGCCTATGAGAGTATCAAAATCACTTTTTAGACACCAAAAGTACTCTCATACGAGAAGGGGTATGCCTATGAGAGTATTTATAGCAATCAATTAGCATTAAAAGTATTCTCATATGAGGAGGGGTTCCGCCACAAGAGTATTTAGCACTCAAAAATGCAAAGAACCCTGCAAACCTTAATTTGTCGAAATAATTTAATATGAGTGTTGGGATTTTTATTAAATATTAAATTAAAACCCGCATTGTTGCGGGTTTTAGAATTTTTTTAGAATCTGCCGACTTTCGTGAGTTTCTTAGGAAGTTTTGGCATCTTGCCTTCGACTTTGACGATAGCTCCTTCATCGCATGCGCTTACGCATTTTCCGCAATGCTCGCACATATCTTGGTCAATCATATGGATATAACCTTTCTTTCCTTCGATAGCCATCTCATCACATTCGTCTGCGCAATCCTCGCAACCTGTGCAAACGTCAGGTAAGATAACGTAGAATTCTTCTCCTTTATAGCAAACACCGGCTGGACAAGTTTTTTTCTTAATGTGAGCGTCAAATTCATCAGCAAAAAGTTCGAATGCATCCAGCATAGGTTGTGGCATTGCTTTTCCGTAAGGACAATATGCTCCTATCTCAACGAGCTTAGAAACTTCTTTTAATAAATCTATATCTTCAGCTTTTGCTTTGCCTTGATTCATGTCCGAAACGATTGTCTTAAATTGCAATGTGCCTTCTCGACACATAACGCATTTTCCACATGATGCTTTCCAAACTTCATCCATATGCTTAATTATGAAATCAACTATGCATCCGTCTTTAGGAATAGCTGTTACGCTATTGAAAAGTTCATCAATACCAACTTCCATTTCAGCTAGAGTTTCAGGAAGAACTATCTTCCCTTTTAGTCCTCCCACTAAAACAGCTTTTGCATTTGCGCAATCAACTACTTCACTAAGTTTTGTTCCTACGCTAACTTCTTTAACTTCGCCGTTAACAGTTATGTGTTTAATAGAAGAATCACCTTTGCCTAAAAGGTAAGCGTCCTCCGGCAAAATAGTTAATACTTCTTTTTCTTCATAAACTGCAACAAAGTCGTCTTGAATCATTGGACGAGGAAGTTTTCCTTCAAATTGAAGTTTAACCGAATAAGGATTATCTGCCGTTGGCGTTTGGCTTCCTTCTTTAACTTCCCAGTCAAATCCAGGGTTAGCCATTCCTTTTGGAATAAGTACTTTTATTTCTTTTGCATCATTACTTTCAGCAAACTTTAATACTCCCGCCTTAATATCGTCCAAATGTTTTTCTAAAAAGTGAGGTGTGTTTTTAGAATAAATATCATCTTTTACTAAAGTTAAAACTACTATTTTTTCCATTATTGTTCACCTCCTTTAGAATAATCACTCCAGAATTTTTGTGGGGCTATTTGCAATCTTAAATCGCATTGTAAACATCTTCCAGCTTCGCAAGTAGATGCATCGCAACTAAATCCTTTAGAGATTGTTTCGAAATCATTCTTTCTTTCTTCGGCGCCTCTCATCTGCAACTCTTCTCTATTAAGATTTGCAAAGTTAGAAATTGTTCCTATATAAGGATTAGCTTCACGTTCTACTAAAGTTTCATCAATGTTTCCGTCGCCACCTAAATATTTATCCATAATCTGGGCAACATCTCTTGCGCCTGCGATTGCATCAATTAAAAACTTAGTTCCTGTAATTACATCGCCAGCTGCAAAAATTCCATCAACACTTGTCTTATATCCGCTTGCACCTGTTTCAGGATCGATTGGATATCCAAATTTATTAAGTTCGATTCCGAATTCATCTGTAAGTCCTGTAACCTGTCCAGCTGCAAATACGATGCTATCGCAAGGGATAACGTATGTGCTGTCCGCAACTGCATCTTCAACAAGTGCTCTTGTATCTGGGTCAAAGTGGAAACTATTTATTTTATGAACTCTTAAGCCTTCAACTTTTCCATTTCCTAATATCGCTTCGTTTGAATGAGAATCATAAAGGTTTGCGCCTTCTTCTAAAGCTGCATCTCTTTCTTCTGGCGAAGCTTGGGAAGCTTGCGCTTCAAGGCATATAACGTTTACAGTTTTGCCTAATCTAATACATGTTCCGGCCACATCAAAAGCAACGTTTCCGCCACCTATGATATTAACTGTCTGACCTAAGTTAATTTCTGTTCCTAATCTAGAAGCTTGTAATACTTCTAATGCAGAATAAACTTCTGGAAGATCGCTTCCTTCTAAGTAAGTAAGTTTCTTTCCTACGCTAGTTCCTATTGCAACTAAAACTGCATCGTAATCTTTTTTTAGATCAGCTGCATTTGTTATAGGACTATTGCAAACAATTTTTACGCCAGAATCTTCAATAACTTTTATTTCGTCTAGTACAGCCTTCGTTGGAATTCTATATTCTGGCATACCGCTTGTCATATGACCGCCAGGAATATTTTTAGATTCAAAGACTGTTACATCATGACCTTTTTTATTTAAATAATATGCTGCTGTAAGTCCTGCTGCGCCACCGCCTATTACGGCAACTTTCTTTTGCGTTCTAGGAGCAACTGTTAAGTATTTTTCTTTCCAGCTTTGGCTCTTATCATTTTCAGCTGCATATCTTTTTAGATTTCTAATTGAAAGTGGGCTATTTAAGCCTTTGCGCTTACATCCATCCTCACAATGATTATTACACACAAGTCCTAAAGCATGAGGGAACGGAACTTTCTCTCTAATAATTGCTACAGCCTTGGTAGCATCACCTTCGCTAACAGCACGGATGTATGCTGGAATATCTACATGAGCTGGACATTCGCCTTGGCATGGAACCATAGATAAATTCTTTGGAAGGTCGTCTCTAAATACGCCAACCTTATCTCTTATAGAGCCAGTTGGGCAAACTTCGACGCATGCACCGCAGAATCTACAATCTGCATTAGCCAAAGAATCTCCATCAATTACAACTCTAAGTCTTCCATCTACCTTTTCGAATTTTAATGCAGAAACTCCTCTTAATTCTTCGCATGCTCTAACGCATCTTCCACAAAGAATACAACGATACATTTCATGAAGCATCAAAGGATTTGTCTCGTCTGCATTAACTCTAATTTTTAATTCTCTTAAAGCACGGCCCGTATCACCTACGTATTGCGAAATTGATGCTAATTGGCACTTTCCATATTTAGGACAGCCCGTACACTCACTAGGGTGAGTTTTGAACATAAAATCGCAAGCAAGCTTGCGGAGGTCTTCCGCAAGCTTACTCTTTGTATTAACTACCATGCCTTCTTTAACTTTTGTTGAGCAAGAAGTAACTACGCCTTCTACTCCTTCTACTTCAACCACGCAAAGGCGACAGCCTCCGTTAGGATGAAGATTCTCATGATGGCAAAGGTGTGGAATATATATTCCGTTTTCCAATGCCGCATCGAGAATAGTTTTGCCCTCATCAGCCAAAATCTTTTGGCCGTCAATTGTCAAACTTATTTGTGACATGTTTAGCTCCTTAATTTAGTTTTCGTCGCAATATTCTGCTGCGCCTTCTCCAGCGAAACGGCCTGTATTTACGCAGTAACCCATTGTGTTACCAGGTAATAAGAACATGTATGAATCGCCGTAGATAGTACATGTATCGGTTCCTGCTGCAAAAAATCCAGGAATCTTGTTCCATTCATCATCAAGAACTTCACAGTTTTCGTTAATCTTAATTCCACCTAATGTACCGTATCCAGATGGACGGAATCTAGCTGCATAGAAAGGAGCCTTTCTAATAGGTTTAAGATATTTATTAGGTTTGTAGAATTGACTATCAAATCCATCACAAAAATCGTTGTACTCATCAACTGTATCTACTAAAACTTCTGGATCAATTCCTAAAAGTTCAGCGAGTTCTTCGATTGTATCTGCTTTAACAACATCTGGGTTGTTAGGATCATTAAGAACATCATCAACGCATTGCTCAAAATCATCGATTGATTCTGGATGATGAACGAAGTTTGTAACATCAAGTCCTCTCTTCTTATATCCATTAACGATTGCTTGATCTAAGATTGAGAAACCAATTGCGCCTTTTTGGATTGTGATTGCATTTCCTGTGAATGTAGTATTTTGCATCATCTCTTCATTTATGAAACGTTTACCATAAAGGTTAACCATAAGGTTAGGTTGCATAAATACTGCAGGAATACAATCTGGACCCATATCGCACTGAGGAAGAAGATAAATCTTTTCAACTGTCATTTCTGTTGTAGCTGCGCCAGCTGCGATAGCCATCTTAATGCCTTCGCCCTTAAGACCAGGAATTACGATATTGAATAAGTCTTTACCATAAGTAACACCCATTCTTTCATGCATATATTCTGGTGAATCTCCAGCACCGCCAGTAGCAACTATAACAGCTTTACAATCAACGTGATAATCCTCACCATCATTGCCTTTAGCGTTAACGCCACAGATTTTTCCTTCAGCGTCTCTTAAAATTTCTGTAGCAGGTGTTTCATAATAAAACTCTGCTCCGTTTTCTTTTGCTTTATCAAGCATTGCTTTGTTCATAACAGCGCCGCCGTTACGTCCAATACCAGCATTACCTAAAACTCCGTTAGGTGATACGATATGCCATGTTGATTCAGCCTTTGGAAAGTATGGATAAGCGCCTGCAAATACAACGCCTAAATCCTCTAACCATTCAATTGTTCCAGCTGATGCTTCAAAGTATTTCTTAACCATGTTTGCATCAACTCTCCAATGAGTATATTCCATGAACATCTTGAAAGCTTTTTCAACATCAATGTCTATCATTTGTGCTTGTTGTTGTTTTGTTCCGATTCCAAGAGGTCCCATACCCATGTTAGCTGCACCACCAGAAACATTCATCTTTTCAAATGCTACAACTTTGCATCCTGCTTCTGAAGCTTCTACTGAAGCTGCAAGGCCTGCAGGGCCAGTTCCGATAATTACAACATCTGCTTGTAAATTTTTCATAACCATTCTCCTTTATTATCTGTAATCATAACCATCTGTTTTATATCTAGCTGGGATATAAGGAACTCTCAGCCATGATTCGTATTGTCCGCCAGTGTGGATTATATGTTTACCTTTATTGTCTGTATCCCATGACAATGGTTCAAACCAACCATCACGAATATATCCACCAGCAATTTGTACACGAATTTTTTGACCTTTGTGCCAGAAACGACTAGAAGGAACAATCGCAATATCAACAGGAACAATTTCTCCTGGTTTGATTTTTTGATCTCTTAAGTGCGCTTGTACAGGCCAATAATATTCGCCTTTTTGACGATAGAATTTCATTTCTTCTTCGTCAAGTTCTCTTCTACTAACTCTCATCTTGCCCCATGCACCTGGGTGTGGCTCGTTAAGTGTGTACCATGGAATCCAATTTCCAGAAGCGTCAGCTTTTTGTACATTAACGAACATATCCATATCGTCATAGCAATCACTAGAAACCCAAAGTCTAAGCCACATATAACCTGTAAGTTCTGTGTCTTCTTTAAATTCCATATCGAATTCAACTCTATCGATATATCCGTCTTCGCCAACTTCAGAGTTATAAGAAACTGATGATTCAGTTGCAACTGGACTTTCTTGCATAGAAAGATTAGCTGCATTGAGATAATATTTTCTATATTCTGTTCTCTTAAGTGGCCATTCTTTTTCTGCTCTTCTTTCGCAGAAATCAACATCAAAAGCATCCATAACATCAAGACGAACCTTTGGTGTCATCTCCCAACCGTTATGGATATCTTTAAGATATCTATCATAGAACATCTTAAGATCTTGAAGGTTTACAGGTGAATATGTATCTGGCCATTCAAAATCTCTGTGTGCTCTAAACCATTTAAGTTTTGATTTACATCCGATAAACGCTCTAGATGAACCAGGAAGATGGAAATGTGACCATCCAGCTGTTTGATAAACAGGAATTTTTACATTTTTAAAATCTGGTTGTTTATCTTTCCAATATCCATTATAGAAAGGATATTTACGAGCCATAGCTACTTGGTCATCAACACCGCCGTTACCAGTAACTTGAGCTGCGATAAATTCATTAAATGAAAGTGCAGGGATTCCGCCTTCATAAAGAGAATCTCTATAAATATTTGTTGTGCTCTCCCAAGGTGCGATACATGCTAAGTGAGGAGGTTGCTCTGCTGCAATTCCCCATTGATGCATAGCAACACCAGAGTTACCGCTCATACCGATTTTTCCATTACACCATTTTTGAGATGCAAGCCATTCAACAAAATCGTAACCGTCTTCTCTATCTTGATGAGTAAACATATGAACGTTGCCTTCTGAGTGTCCAGCACCACGTACGTCAACATTAGCAACAGCATAACCTTGATAGCACCAGAAAGCTGGGTCTGGAGATTCAAACTTTGCAAGATTAGAAACTGTGTGTGGTGGAACTCCCATTATTTGCCATTCACTCATTCCATCACCAGGTCTCTTTCCAAACCAACTCCATGAAACGATTGCAGGAATCTTTTCTGTAACGTTAGCTGGCAGATATAAATCTGTATAAATCTTGCATCCATCTCTTAATACTACTTCAACGTCTTGGTAACAAATTACGTTTGGAGCAGCTTCATAAGTTCTTTGGTTAAATTCTGGGCAAAATCCTTGACCCATTCTTGCCATAGGGTCGTCAGATTGTGAAAGATCAATATAGTCTTGGTTAGGCACAGGTGTTCTAGCTACTCTATATATAGCTTCAATTTCTTCGCCTTGATAGACTTCATTTAATGTAAAAAATTTTCCGCCAATAGCCATATTTTTTCCTCCTAAAAATTTGCATATTTATTCATATTTAATTATAAAAAAAGTGCTTATTGTATTCAATAAACACTTTTTAATATATTGTTGAATTTTTAATTTTTATCAGCCACCAGCTACCTGGTTTTTAACATATTCTTTTACTTTTTGTCTTTCAATATTAAGCGCTACAGCAAGTTCTCCATAAAGCTTGTCTTCTGCTAATTGGAAATATTTTTCATCACTAGCAGTTACTTTCTTACCTTCAGCAATACGTTCTTGCTTTCTAACGTAAATTGTCTTAATCATGCTGACAAATTCTCTGCAATCACAACTACGCATTGTTTCTTTGTATTTTTCTTCACGCTTTTTCTCGTCTGTTATAACTAACATCTTTATTGATGGAATTTCTTTAACGATTTTACGAGCTTCTCTCTTTGAAATGACAGGTCTCATTACAACTTTGTCATTATCACATGGTGTAAAGATAACACTCTTTTGTGAATAATATGGACATAAAGTATAATAATCGATTCCTTTTGGTACTCCACTTAAATCAGGAGTTCCTATTTTTTCAACTCTACAAACACCGGTGTTACCATAGACAACAAGATCACCTACTTGAAACACTGTTTCCTCTCTTTCCTTTAAAATGCCATCAACAGTAGTTATTATAGCATGACTATAACAAATATGATACACGCAAGAAAAGATTTAAAAAAATCTTCAATATTTTAAGATTTCTTTAATTATTTCTTAATATTTGATTTTTCTTGGATTAGTTAAAAAATGGAATATATGAAAATGCTATTGCGAACAAAAGTGATGGAAGCATATTCGCAACATGCATCTGACTTTCCCTTATTAAATTTAGCCCGACGCAAAAGATTAACGCATTTCCAACCATTGAGATTGCGTTAAGAGTATTTTCTTGCAAGATAGGAGCAATAACTACCGCTAAGAGCGTTATTAATCCTTGGAATATAAATACTGGAATTGCTGAGAAAATTGCACCTTTTCCTAAAGTGCATGCCATTACCAAAATTGTTACAAAGTCTATGATTGATTTTGTAAATAAAATAGAATAATTATGCATTGTCGCATCTTCTATTGAACCAATGATAGCCATAGCTCCAATTGCAACGGTACATGAAGCGAAGATAAACGCTTTTGTGAAATTAGGATCTTTTGTGCTTTTTGATTTCTTTTGTAGCCAATCACCAAACTTTATTATCCATCCTTCAAGGTTTATAAGTTCGCCAATAAAATTACCTAGCACTAAAGATAAAACAAAAAGAAGCATCTTTTGTGTTTCGAATGTTCCGTCATCGTTTAAGGTAAGCATCTTAGATAAAACTCCAGCTGCTCCGATAAATATTACAACTATGCCGTTACATTTAAGTAATGCATGGTGAATAGTTTCGGAAATAAGTTTGCCAAAGAAAAGGCCTAAGATGCCTCCCACGATAATGGCTGCGGTATTAATTATTGTTCCTAAACCTATCATAGCCTTTAATTAAAATTCAAATTTGTGTCTAAAGTATTCTTCAAGTTCATCGATATTGATACGTACTTGTTCCATAGTATCTCTATCACGAATTGTTACGCAATTGTCTGCAGGATTTTCATCATCTCCAACAGTTTGGAAATCTACCGTTATGCAGTAAGGTGTTCCAATTTCATCTTCACGACGATATCTCTTTCCAATTGTTCCTCTATCATCAAAATCGCAATTCCAATACTTACTAAGTTTTGTATAAAGTTCCATTGCTTTATCATTAAGTTTTTTAGAAAGTGGAAGCACTGCGATTTTCACTGGTGCTAATGCTGGATGGAAGCGCATAACTGTACGAACATCTCCGCCTTCTAATTCTTCTTCGTCATAAGCATTGCAAAGGAATGCTAAAACTACTCTATCAGCACCGAGTGAAGGTTCGATAACATATGGAATATATTTTTCATTCTTTTCATCATCAAAATAATCCATAGGCTCGCCTGAGAATTCTTGATGCTGAGTTAAGTCGTAATCAGTTCTATCTGCGATTCCCCAAAGTTCACCCCAACCAAATGGGAATGTGAATTCAATATCTGTTGTGGCTTTTGAATAGAAGCAAAGTTCTTCTTGGTCATGATCTCTAAGTCTTACTTCTTCATCTTTGATTCCTAAACTCTTAAGCCAATTTATGCAATAGCTTCTCCAATAGTTAAACCACTCAAGGTCTGTTCCTGGCTCACAAAAGAACTCAAGTTCCATCTGTTCGAACTCTCTTGTTCTAAAAGTAAAATTACCAGGTGTAATTTCATTTCTAAAAGATTTACCTATTTGCGCAATACCAAAAGGAATTTTCTTTCTAGATGCTCTTTGCACGTTCTTAAAGTTAACGAAAATACCTTGAGCTGTTTCAGGTCTTAAATAAACAACAGCTGAAGAATCTTCTGTTACACCTTGGAATGTCTTAAACATTAAGTTGAAATGACGAATAGATGTAAAATCGCTCTTTCCGCATGATGGGCAAGGAATATTATTATCCTTAATGTATTGCTCCATCTTTTCATCGCTCCATCCGTCAACGCTGCTTTCAAGCTCGATTCCATTTTCTTGTGCATAATCTTCTATTACTTTATCTGCTCTAAATCTTTCGTGGCATTCTCTACAATCCATTAAAGGATCTGAAAATCCTCCGATGTGTCCAGATGCTTCCCATGTTTTTGGGTTCATAAGGATTGCGCAATCAAGTCCAACGTTATAAGGACTTTCTTGTACGAATTTTTGCCACCAAGCTTTTTTTACATTGTTTTTAAGCTCAACGCCTAAGTTACCATAATCCCATGTGTTTGCAAGACCGCCATATATTTCCGATCCTGGGAAAATAAAGCCTCTTGATTTACAAAGAGATATAACTTTTTCCATTGTTTTTTCCATTTTTCAAGTCTCCTTAATATATATTTTTGCCACTGGCTTGCGAGACGCGACCTCAGGCTCTCGCCTGCTCTTTCGCCGCTGGTTTGTGACAAATTTTAACTTTTTTATATTACTCTACGATGCTATAACTTTCAAGTAAGTTCATCTTCTATCATTGCTTCAGAGTTAAAAGTTTTATCAACGAATTTCTTAAATATAGACTGTACTACATCCCTAAATTCTATTAAGCACTCTTCAGTTAACTTAAAAGTATAAAGTTTTTCAACCGGATTTATCGTAACAAACCTTAGTGCATATTCTGTTGCTTCTTTAACATTTACCCTTTCAAGTTCTTTATCGATATTGCAAAAGCCGTTTATGTCTAGCATCTTAAGTTCATATATCGCTTTTACTAATCGATTATCAATCGTATCAACGCTTAGAGCTCTTAAACTTTGATACAAAAGTTTAAGCATATCTAATGCATTTATATTTTCTCTAGAAAAATATTTAGCAACTTCTAGAAAATAAAATCCGTAATAAGTTATATTAACGTTTTGCGAAAGATCTTCAAAATAATTAGATATCCTTGCAGCGTTCAAACTATAAGCGGACTTTCCTTCATATAAATCAAACTCTCCAAACGCGAACACTCGACTTGCGGAAACTAGTGATGATTGTGGCTTTCTAGCACCTCTCGCAAAAGCAGAAATTCTTCCAAGTGTATCGGTAAGAATCTCTAATCTTCTATCATATTCACCTATTGGCATAGTTGAAATTACTATGCCTTTTACCGTCGTGGTGTTCATATTAAAATTCTTTCGGATTATATCCAAAGTTTTTAAGCCATGCGTCGGAGTCTCTCCACTCTTTTCTTACCTTAACCCAAAGCTTTAAGTTAACTTTAGACTCTACTAACTTTTCAATATCGAAACGTGCTGTGCTTCCAATCTTTTTAAGCATAGCCCCATTCTTTCCAATAACAATTCCCTTGTGCGAATCTTTCTCACAAATAATTGTTGCCTCAATATCTACTATTGGCTCTTCAAGCGATGTGCCATCTAAACTCTTAACGTATTTAACTCTCTCATGATACTTATCTATTACAACAGCTATTCCATGAGGGACCTCTTCGCTTAAACAATAAAGTGCTTTTTCTCTTATCGTTTCAGCAACTATTTGTTTCATCGGTTGGTCCGTTAATGTATCTTCGCCAAAGAACATAGGCCCATAAGGCAAGTACTTAAATAGTTGCTCAAGAAGTGTATCTACATTGTCTCCTTCTTTAGCAGAAATAGGAACAATTTCAGCAAAATCAAATTCTTTTCTATATGTATCGATAAATTCTAATAGAGCTTCCTTATCAACAGAATCAATTTTATTCATTGCTAAAATTACAGGAAGATTAATCTTTTTTAATTCTTCGATAATATATTGTTCGCCTTTACCGATAAAGTTGCTAGGTTCAACTAGCCACATAATAACGTCTGCATCTTTAATCGAACTAAGTGCAGCGCCTAACATATATTCGCCAAGTTTATTTTTTGCCTTATTAATTCCTGGCGTATCTAAGAAAACAATCTGTCCTTCATCATTTGTTAAAACAGTTTGTATTTTATTTCTTGTCGTCTGCGGCTTATTTGATGTGATTGCAATTTTTTGACCTATAATACGATTCATCAAAGTTGACTTGCCAACATTAGGCCTTCCAATTATTGCAACATATCCAGATTTAAGTTGTTTTTCTTCCATAATCTTTCCTAATCAACTAGCAAATAAATTTTTTGTTTCATTAAATATTTCTTTATTTTCTTCTATCTTTGATTCGTTTCCTACTACGCAAATATTTTCATCTTCTAATGCATTTTTAATTAGCGGAGCAAGAGATTTTATGTCTTCACATGTACAATCTATTATTTCATTTCTAGCTTTTTGCATATCCTCGTATGTTGTATGCGTAATAAGTGCAAGCATGTCTCTAGAACCTTTTCCATAAGGCGTAAGTGGTGTATCTACCGAACTCATTGTTCCAATAATAAATTTTGTCATTTCCCTTTCAGGAACATCAAAATTTCTTAAATACTCTGGGATTTTATCAAACACATCAATTGAGCGTTTAAGATGTGGATCTCTATAAGTTACAAAACTAGCTATTCCATTAGGCGCAACAGCGCACATGCATCCATATGCACCACCTTGAACTCTTATATTAAACCACATGTACTCATAGCTCATTATTGTCTTAAATACTCTTAAAGCGCCTGTGTATTTAGATGCATCTTCAAACATCTTTCCAGACTTGCAAACATATTGAATTCCGGCTGAAGTCTTAAAGCCTTCATTCTTTTTAGAAAGTTTGTCGCTAAGACTAAATAAATATTTTCTATCTACAACAGGTGTATCATTTTTTTCTTTATTATTTAATTTATCAACAAACTTGTTCATTCTATTAGCAAAGATTTCATATCCTTTTTCTTCGCCAGTAAAACTTATCGCCAAACCATTTGCATCAAAGATTTTTTCCACAGTCTCTTTAAGTTTTATCTTTAGTTCTTCTTTGCGAGCATCGAAGTTTTTATCTAATTCTTCAACAAAATTGTAGAATTTTATTCCATTCATCAATTCCTTAAGATATGTAGACTCGCTAAAGTAAGAAGTTGATCTCATTACTGCCGCTACATGTCCCGACTGATTTAAGCTCATTTGAAGTTTACTCTTTAATTCAACAATTATTTCATAAAGTCTATCACTATTTTCATACTGGCTTTCAAAAACTACCTCTTCAACAAGATCCATAGTCTTATCAATATTTTCATAAAGCGTTCTAGTTGAAAGGTCTGACAATAAAGAATATTTATTATCATCTTTTCTATCAGCATAAACACCACTTTCTAATGAAAGTGCACCTGTATAAATATTTATTTCGTTATTAAGTTCGGCGTATGAATAGTTCTTTGTATCAACAAAACTAAATATTGATTTTAATAAACTAAGGTAAGGAACATCTCTTGGCGCAATCATATTTGAATCAAACAAGAAAGATATATAAGCGATTCCGTTTGTATCATAGTCATGATAATAGGTCTTAATTCCATCAATTTCGCGCTCATCATTTTTAAGACTTTCTGCTTCGCGCTTTAAGTCCTCTTTTGAAAGAAGTGGTATTGTCTCAAGCGCTTCTTTTGTTTCAGGAGCTTCTTGATAATCACTAAGAGCTTTCGTTTCTTTAACTATGTTTTCTATTTCTTCGTCTGTTAAACTTTCCTTATACTCTTTTAATTTTTTTGCAACCTTTTCTTCATTCTCCTTGCCTAGTCCCTTCTTTGGAACAAGAGCAAGAAGCGAAGCATGATTATTATCTAATAAATATTTTTTAATAAGTCCTTCAAAATATCCGGTCTTAATATTTTCTCTTAAAAACTTAAATGTTTCGTTGCAATCTATATGCATTAAAGGTTCATTTTCATCATAAAGCCAACTATCTAAACAATTAAGTCCCCAAATAAGGCCTTTAGGATATCCACCAAAATCGGCTTCTTTATATTTGAATTCTAAAGAATTAACGCTAGCAATAAGGCTCTTTTCATCAAGACCTTCGCTTACAGCTTTTTTTAGTTCTTCATTTATTATTTCTATAAATTTATCTTGTTTAGAAATATCTGAATTCTTTGCAATGATATTAAAGTAAGGCTGTAGGATTCCGTTTTCATAAGTAGAGATAAAGTCCTTTCCTATTCCTTCTTTAAAGAGTCTATCTCTTATAGGAGCACCTTGAGTATCTACAAGTGCGTAAAGAATCATCTGCATTGCGTAATATTGCTTTGCATCTAAATTGTCATTGCAAACAACATTGTATGTAAGATATGTATTTTCTTCTTCGCTTTCTTCTTCTGAAATTGGATATTCCTTTTTTGAAACAGCTATTTTCTCAAAAGGTTTTTGCATCTTAATAGTTGAGTCAATGTCTATCTTTTCATATTTTGATAAATATTCTTTGTCCAAAAATTCAAGACGCTCTTCAATATCCATATCGCCATACATGTAAATAAAACTGTTGCATGGATGGTAATAGCGTTTATGGAAACCTATAAAATTTTCGTATGTAAGATCTGGAATAAATTCTGGATCGCCTCCCGACTCTACTCCATAAGATGTATCTGGATATAATGAATGAAGAATTTCTCTATCCAAAACTCCTTCAGGTGAGGAAAACGCTCCCTTCATTTCATTATAAACTACGCCGTTATATACTATTTCGTCTTCTTTGTTTTCAAGTTTATAATTCCATCCTTCTTGCTTTAAGATTTCTGGGCGTGTATAAATACTTGGGTTTAATACCGCATCCATATAAACATCCATTAAATTCTTAAAGTCTTTATCATTTCTACTTGCAACTGGATAAACTGTTTTATCTGGATAAGTCATTGCATTAAGAAATGTATTAAGCGAACCTTTTACTAATTCAACAAAAGGATCCTTAACCGGATATTTTTTACTTCCGCAAAGAACTGAGTGTTCCATAATATGAGCTACGCCAGTATTATCTTCTGGTGGAGTTCTAAATCCTATATAAAATACTTTATTATCGTCATCATTTGAAAGAATAAAAATTCTGGCGCCACTTTTTTTATGTTTTAAAAGAAACGCCGTACTTTTTAGATCTTCAACATATTTTTCAAATACAACTTCATAGTTTTGATTCATTCTTTTCTCCATTTAATCAAACAATTCTTTAGCATACTCTTCCGGTTCAAATTTCTTTATATCATTTGCTCCCTCGCCAACGCCTATATATAGAACTGGAATATTTAATTCTTTCTTTATTGCAACAGCAATTCCACCCTTAGCTGTGCCATCTAGTTTTGTTAAGATAACACCATCAACATTCATGACTTCCTTAAATTCTTTTGCTTGTTGAAGTGCGTTTTGACCTGTTGTTGCGTCTAAAACAATAAGATTTTTTCTTTTAGCATCACCATACTCGCCAGCTAAAATTTTATCTATCTTTCCTAATTCATTCATAAGATTTTTCTTATTATGAAGTCTTCCTGCTGTATCGCAAAGAAGTATATCTGCGCCTCTAGCCTTTGCTGCCTGCGCTGCATCAAATATAACTGAGCCTGGATCAGAACCTTCTTTTCCAGATACCATATAGCACCCAGTTCTTTCTGACCAAACCTTAAGTTGTTCTTCTGCTGCCGCTCTAAAAGTATCTGCTCCGGCTAAGATAACCTTCTTTCCTTCGCCCCTAAATTTATTAGCGAGTTTTCCTACAGTTGTTGTCTTACCTACTCCATTTACGCCAATAACTAAAACTACACTTTTTTCATTTTCAAAATCGAATGCACCCTCAGGAAGTTCCATAATCTCAACGATTTTTTTCATAACGTGTGCTTTCGCTTCGTCTTGATTTTTAACTTCATTAAATTGCGCATTAATTTTTAAGTTTTCTACAAGTTCTTCAGTAGCACTTACTCCCATATCTCCTAGAATAAGTGTCTCTTCCATTTCTTCATAGAAATCTTCGTCTATTTTTTTACCACTATTAAAAAGGTTTGAAAAAAAGCTTTTAGCCATTAACTTCCTCCAATGTAAATCTTCCTAATTTACCATTTCTAAAATTTTCTAGTAACATATTTGCTGCCCTAAGAGTATCGTACTGCCCACCGGCTTTTAAGCATCCCCTTTTCTTGGCAAAATCTTCTAGTGATGAAAAGCCTGTATCTATTTTTTTTATAAGTTCTAAAGCCAACTCTTCTTTATTTATTATGTCATCATTTACAGATCCAATAAGCGCAATATTAAGTCCTATTGTTTCATTTTCAAACTTAGGCCACAAAATTCCTGGAGTATCTAAAAGTTCTAATGTGCTACTTAATTTTATCCATTGTTTTCCTTTTGTAACTCCTGGTTTATTTCCTGTCTTCGCTGCTGCCTTTTTTGCATATGTGTTAATAAATGTGCTCTTTCCAACATTCGGAATTCCTACTACCATAGCCCTAACAGGTCTGTTCTTTATTCCTCTTTTTCTATCACGCTCAATTTTTTCGGCGCATGCTTTGGCAACAACGCTATTTATTTGTTTCATATCAGCGGCATTTTTAGAATTAATCATGCAAACATTTAAGCCTTTGTCAGTAAAATATTGATACCATTCTTTAGTTTTCTTTTCATCTGCAAGGTCACATTTATTCATTAGAATAAGCCTGGCCTTTCCAGGTGCTATTTCGTCTATATCTGGATTTCTACTCGATAAAGGTATGCGCGCATCAATAAGCTCAATTACTAAATCTATGAGCTTAATATCTTCTTGCATCTGCCTTTTTGCTTTGGTCATATGACCTGGATACCATTGTATATTCATAACAATTTATTATAACATAAATAAGGGCTTTCTATGTATAAAAAAAGGAGCTTTGTTAAGCTCCTTTAGTTTGTTATCTAAGTACTTCTTTAACTTTAGCACTCTTACCAGTTCTTTGGCGTAAGTAGTTGAGTTTAGCTCTTCTAACTTTACCTTTTCTTACAACTTCGATTTTCTCGATTGTTGGAGAATGAAGTGGCCATGTCTTTTCTACGCCTACACCGTTAGAAGTTTTTCTAACTGTGAAAGTTTCTCTTGCGCCACCATTTTGTCTTTTAAGAACTGTGCCTTCGAAAACCTGGACTCTTTCTCTGTTACCTTCTTTGATCTTAGCTGATACCTTAACTGTATCACCTACATTGAAGTCGTCAACTTTCTCTTTAAGCTGACCTGCCTCGATCTTTTTAATGATTTCATTCATTTTGCGTGACCTCCTAATTAAAAAATTTCGATGTTCTTAATACTTAAGCCGCACTTTTTTAAGTGCCAAGGCCACTTCGTAACAGCGGACCATCTGTTTCACAGCAAGAAATAGTTTATCACAGCCTTAAAGCCATTGCAAGGCTTATTTTATAGCCTTTTTATCTGTTTTTAAGGAAGTATAACTCCTTGTAACGCAAACTTTATCCTGACCGCTATCACTCCAATCTTTTTTCACATTTTCAATGTCATATACATTGATATCTTTTCTATCTTTACTGATTTTTATTTCTTCATCAAACATCCAACCTTTTGAAAAAGAATAGACATTATAATTAGTAAATATTATTAAAGCTTGATCTATTTTGATTTCATACTCTCCATCATTCACGTTGATAATATCTGTTACAATTTGAACATCTTTAACTTTTTCATCTATCATATATTCTTTTGTTTCAATACCATATGGAAATTTGTCTGTTAATTTAACTTTAACACATGAAAAATAAGCAACATCTTCATTGGCTCCAAAAAACTCAACTGGCTTTTGTTCATTTGAAAAATCAATTGCAAATGTCCCCATATTTATTCTTAAAAATTGCATAGGATTGTATCTATCTTCTAATGAATACTCATATGATTTAAAAGTTTTTCCAATCATTTCCTTTAATATATTTTTCATTTCTTTATCAAAACATGCGTTAACCATTTCTAATCCTCCACTTATTTTTCACTCCTAATATAGCTTGTCCAATCTGGATATTTTACAAATTCTGTATCGTACTTGTAATCATCAAATATTTCTTCTGGCATGGCGCCATAAACCAAAACAACTTCCGGCTCAAGTGTTTCAAGCATTGCCTCTAAACCAGCTCTAAAGTGATGCTTTTCAGACTTTGTTTTTACTACTCCATACGAACCTATAGATACTATACTGTGTTTTTCAACTCCTAAAAAAGCTATTGGTTCTGGAAATAATTTAGTTGTATACGTTCTTTCATCCCCCCATCTAACATTAGGAATAACGTAAACTCCTCTTTTTTGCATATAGTATCCTATTGCTTGACTTCGATATTTATTAATTACCTGAGCTGCATATGGCATGTCCCAGTATAATGATGCATCCGGAGATATAAATGCCTGATATTTTTTTATTTCACTTATATAATTATCCGTATATCTTAAAAGGTCAGCAAAATCTCTATCTAATTCATATTCACAAACTGCAAATTTTTCAGGCTCAACTCTATCCATCTTACTAAATGGCACCATTCCTTTTGGTATCATTATTTTTTTTGGCTTTTTAATAATTGGAATTTCAAAAATTCCATCAAAATCTGCGCCTTTGACTAATTCCGGATTACATCCATCTGTAATAACAGCCAATCTTTCCTTTTCTTTTGCAATCTGTTTTCTTGTTTTCGTTGACATATTTATTTCCCTTCTTTTAAGAATTTAATCTCTTAAGCATCCTATTGGTATTATTTTTACTCCATTATCAGTAATGTATCCATATTGTGCTGTTGCACAAATCACGATTAATGCTGATGGTTCTCTATATATAGTTCCAGGGTGTTTTGTATTTTTCGGCAGTTTTATTTTGTATTTTTCGGCAATTTTATTTTGTATTTTTCGGATTTTGTTTGTGATAACATGAAACAAAAACATAATAAATGCAGATTAAACGCATTATAAATTCCATGTTTATGAAAAGATATTAAAGATGTTCGTCTTAATTTACATTAACTTAAAAGGAATTCGGCTAGGACTTTATTGCTAAAATCGATGCCTTTGTCGGTTAATTTTACTCTAGAATCAATAACCGTTATATAGTCTTCTTCAAGAAGCTTATCAACAACTTCGCCATATGTAAAATCAAAGTCCTGTCCAAAGGTATTGATAAAGTCTTCTTTATTTATACCATCGGCTAACCTTAGCCCTAGGAACATGTACTCTTCCATTTGAGCTTTATGAGTAAGTTTTTCTATGTCTTTTCTTATATTGTCTAATGTGCATGTATCGGAGGCAAAAGCGTTTAGATACTCACCTAAATCTTCGGTATTTTTCCATCTGGTATTTTCTACCATGCTAGATGAATTAAGTCCTAATCCTAAATAATTTGTTCTCTTCCAATAACCTTTATTGTGCTCGCATTCGAACCCATGACGTGCGTAATTAGAAATCTCATAACGAACATATCCACATTTTTCTAAATAATCTTTTGTGTAGTAATAAATTTCTCTTTCTGTTTCTTCTGAAGGGAGCATTAGATTTCCTTCCTTTTCACGCTCATAAAACGGTGTTCCCTCTTCTATCATTAATGAATAAGCACTTATATGCTCTGGAAGCCATGTCGAAATTAGAAGCATAGTCTTTTCCCAGCCTAGTAAAGTTTGGCCTGGTATCGCTTGCATTAAATCTACATTAATATTTTCAAAACCTATCTCTCTTGCGAGCTTATAGTTTTCTAAAAAGTCTTCGAAACTATGAATCCTTCCTAAAACTTTTAAGTCTTCATTATCAGTTGCTTGAAGTCCTATACTTAATCTATTAATTCCTAATTTTTTATAGGTTTTTAATTTTTCTTTTGTTAGAGTTCCTGGATTACATTCGATAGAAAATTCTGTAGACGGTCTAATCTTCTTCAACATAGTTGGTCTTAGACCTCTATACTTTGTTTTTGTATTTTTAATTTTGAAATTTTTCTTTAATGTCTTAACTATTTTTTCTATTTGTTCACATGAAAGAATAGACGGCGTCCCGCCTCCTATGTAAATTGAAGTTATATTGTAGTCTTGATAATCTTTTGCACTTAGAACTATTTCTTTACAAAGTGCATCGACATAAAGATCATATTTTTCTTCCATGCCTGCGAAAGAAACAAAATCACAATAATTACATTTCTTTGCGCAAAATGGTATATGAATATAAAGTTCTAAATCTTTCATATTTATCTATCGTCTAGTTTAAGTACCGACATAAATGCTTGTTGAGGAATTTCTACGTTTCCTACTTGGCGCATTCTCTTCTTTCCTTCTTTTTGTTTTTCAAGAAGTTTTCTCTTACGTGTGATATCACCGCCATAGCATTTAGCAAGCACGTCTTTTCTATAAGCTTTAACAGTTTCTCTTGCAATAATCTTTGAACCTATTGCAGCTTGAATAGGAATTTCAAATTGGTGACGTGGAATTTCATCTTTTAATTTTTCGCACATCTTACGACCTCTTTCATAAGCTGTGTCAGCATGAACAATAAATGAAAGTGCATCGACTTCTTCTCTATTTACTAAGATATCTAACTTAACAAGATTCGACTTAACATATCCTTTAAGTTCATAATCTAATGATGCATATCCACGCGATCTGCTCTTAAGTGCATCAAAGAAGTCATAAATTATTTCATTAAGTGGCAAGTCATATCTTAAAATTGCACGATTAGTTTCAATATATTCAATCTCTTTATATACGCCACGTCTTTCTTGGCAAAGTTCCATAATAGGTCCGATAAATTCACTTGTCACCATAATCTCTGCTTCCACCATAGGTTCTTCCATATACTCTATTTCTGCTTGATCTGGAAGATTTGATGGATTAGTAAGTTCTATCATCTCACCATTTGTTTTGTAGACTTTATAAATAACAGATGGTGCTGTTGTAACTAAGTCTAGGTTATATTCGCGCTCTAATCTCTCTTCAATAATTTCTAAATGTAAAAGTCCTAAGAAACCACATCTAAATCCGAATCCTAACGCTATAGAAGTTTCAGGCTCATAATTTAACGAAGCATCATTAAGCTGGAGTTTTTCAAGCGCATCTCTTAAGTCTTCATAGTGTGCTCCGTCAGCCGGATACATTCCGCAATAAACCATAGACTGAACTTTTTTATATCCTGGCAAAGGCTCGCTGCATGGATTAGCCGCATCTGTTACAGTATCGCCTACCATAGTATCTCTTACGTTCTTAATTGATGCTGTAAAATATCCAACCATACCAGCTTCTAATCGGTCGCATGGAATAAACTTGCCTGCTCCAAAATAGCCAACTTCAACAACGTTAACAGTTGCTCCGGTCGCCATCATCTTAGCTTGCGTTCCAACTTTAATAGTTCCTTCTTTAATTCGGCAAAATACAATTACGCCTTTATATGAATCGTAAATCGAATCGAAGATAAGTGCCTGCAACGGTGCGTTCGGATCTCCCGTTGGAGCAGGAATCTTTTGAACTATTGCTTCTAATACTTCTTCGACATTTAAATCATTCTTTGCAGAAATTAAAGGAGCGTCTTGCGCCTCGAGCCCGATAACATCTTCAATCTCATCAATAACTCTTTGTGGCTCGGCGCTAGGTAAATCTATTTTATTAATTACTGGAATTACTTCTAGGTCATGGTCAATTGCCATATACACATTTGCTAAAGTTTGTGCTTCTATACCTTGCGCAGCATCAACAACTAAAACGGCTCCGTCGCATGCGGCAAGGCTTCTAGATACTTCATAATTAAAGTCTACATGTCCCGGCGTATCTATAAGGTTAAATATATATTCTTCACCGTCATTAGCTTTATAAACAACGCGTACAGTCTGCGCTTTAATAGTGATTCCTCTTTCGCGCTCTAAGTCCATGTTGTCTAAAACTTGAGATTGCATCTCACGACTAGTAAGGGTACCTGTGCGCTCGATAATTCTATCGGCCAAAGTACTCTTTCCATGATCAATATGTGCGATTATACAAAAGTTTCTAATGTTTTCTTGTTTCATTACATTCTCTCTGGTGCATCAAAGCCTAATAAGTTAATACACTGCTCTAGAATTTTCTTTGTTAAATCTAAAAGATTAAGATAGCTTTGTTTTTTAGTTTCATCTTGCTCTGATAATATTTTCACTTCATGATAAAAACTATTAAATGCGTTTGCTAAATCATAAATATATGCGCATAGTTTATGCGGTGCAAGTTCGTTATAAACGTTTTCTACTACATCATTAAATTTAGCAAGTTCAATCATTAAAGCTTTTTCACTAGGTTGGCCTGTGAATTCAATTTTGCCATCGAGCGAAGTATTTGCCTTATTTAATATAGATTTAATTCTAACGATTGTGTAAAGAATATAAGGTCCTGTATTTCCTTCAAACTCTATAAATCTGCTTATATCAAAGATATAATCTTTTGTTGTCTGGTTTGAAAGATCTCCATATTTTAGTGCTGCCAAGGCAATAATCTTTGATGTTTTTTTAGCTTCTTCTTCACTAATGTCTGGATTATCTTTCATTTTTTCGTAAACAGCTTCGTTAACTTCGTTAATTAATGACTCAAGTCTCATAACTCCGCCTGAACGAGTCTTATAAGGCTGTCCATCTTTTCCATTCATAGTTCCAAAACCTAAATGAAAGAAGTCTACTTCGTCTCTTACAATTCCGGTTTTTTTAGATGCTCTAAACACTTGCTCTAGATGCAGTGCTTGGCGTTTATCTACAACATAAATTAAATAATCTGGTTTATACAACTTTTCTCTTTCTACTAAAGTTGCAAGGTCTGTAGTTGCATATAAACTTGAGCCATCTGATTTAACTATAATACAAGGTGGCATCTCTTTTTTGTCATCTTCTTTTGAAACATCTATAACCCAAGCTCCCTGACTTTCTTTTGCAAAGCCTTTTTCTTTGAACATAGAAACCATGTCCGGGATATAAGGTTGCACATCACTTTCGCCCTTCCATAATTCAAAGTGAACATCTAGGTTGTCATAATTATTTTTTAAGTCTTCTTTAGATATTTCTAAAATGCGTTGCCAAATTGCATAATATTCTGGATTTAAATTTTGAAGTTCGCCTGTAATCATATGTGCCTTGTCGGCAAACTCTTTACTATAGGTCTCCGATTCAGGTTTGCATTTTTTACTTGCTGTTGGATAAATTTCTTCTAAGTCTGAAACTGTAAAATTCATTCCTAATCCACGTTCTTTTATTTCAGCAATGACCTGACCCATTTGTAAGCCCCAATCGCCAAGATGGACATCGCCTATCGCTTTATTACCCATAAATTTGCAAATGCGTTTTACGCTTTCACCAATTATTGCTGAACGAAGATGTCCTATATGAAGTGGCTTAGCTACATTAGCTCCGCCATAATCAACGATAATGTCTAACGGATTTTTTGTTTCCTCTAGCCCAAACTTTTTCGCTGAATTCATTTCATTAATGTAGTTAGATACAAAGGCAGAAGAAATTTTAAGATTTATAAATCCTGGGTTAACAGCACTAACTTCCTCAAAAGCCTCACTACCCTTTAAGATTTCTACAACATTATTAGCTATTTCGATTGGAGCTTTGTGTTCAGCCTTTGCTAGTGCCATTGCCCCATTACATTGATATTCGCAAAGGTCTGGTCTGTTAGAAATACTAGCTACAACCTTTTCGTCATTATAGCCCGCTTCCTTAAAAGCATTTTTAAGTTCTTTCGTAATTAAATCTAAAATCTTTTCCATGTCTACCTACTTTATAATTCTATATTATTATCTTTAAGCATTTCTCTAGCTGAATCGAGCGAATCTACTCCATGCATATTTTTAATTGGGGCAAATTCTTTTTTGCGTTCTACTTCATACACTAAGCATCCTGACATCATTTCAATCATATCCAAAACTAAGTTTTCATATTTATGTCCATTAGGTTCTTCTGGTTTTATATGATTTCCATTTTCATCTATGTGTGGAATTTTTTTATTAACTATATGAAGTGGCAATTTATTTTGCGCAATTTCTTCTAATGCCTCTATATTGAAAATGTAGTTAAGAATTACTCCGTAATTATAAAGGAGTACTCCATTTTCATCTTTAGCATTCATAAGTTCATCTGTTAAATCATAATACTCTACTATAGATGGTTTCCCATCTCTATAGCACATAACGCCAACTTTTTCATCTGGTGCTGCCTTAGCAATAACTTTTGCTCCAATAGGCTTTTCTGATAAAAGTGTTGCGCCAACAAAAGTTGGATCTGCCATCTTTTGTAAAACATTATCTACCGCAAAAATATTAATATATTCTACGCCGTCTTTTTTAAGCTTATCTAAAAGGCCTGCTTTCTTAAGTGAGTAAAACCATCCGCCATTACCATTAGGGGATAAAGAAATATGTCCCTTTTCTTCAAGATAAATTTTTCCATCAAAATCAGTTGATGGTGCCATTTCTTGAACAAAGAAATCAACATACTCTTTGTTATAGCCAAAATAGTTTTTCTCTTCGAAGAACTTTCTTGTGACTGTATCATTCTTATCACTTGTCATAATAAGAAGTGGAATCCAATTTCCTACTTCTTCTTTAACTTTAAGAAGATTGTTTATAAGACATTCAAATATATATAACTCTTTTGTAATTCCTATATTAAATGCTCCCTTAGGGCCATCTATTCCTAATCTAGTTCCTTGACCACCAGCTAAAAGTACAGCTGCGATTTTACCTTCTTTAAGTGCTTTAATTCCTTCGCTCTTAAATTCTTCTTCGCGCTTACTAATTTCTTTAAGCGTTGTAGCTTCTATAGGAGTAATCTCTCCTGCCGCACCATCGCAACCCTCAGAATTAATTAAATCAAAATCTATATTGTCGATTTCTTTTAGTAGACTTTGTTGTTCTTCATTAGATAACTCATCATAAAATCTTAGAAGTTGCATCTGGTCATATTTTTCTAGTTTTTCTTTAATTAGATTAAGCTCCATTTTTCTCTCCAATCGCATAATTTACTATATTAATTTTAACACAAAATCCCTATATTTTATATTTAATCTTGACTAAAAGTTATATTTATTCTATCTTTCATATAAGCTCTTTGCTTAGGGCCTTCGCCCATAAAGGCTATTTCAGCCGACTTTTCAAACCTATGAACCTTAATGAATCTCAAAAACGCTCCGTTAGTTTTTTTAAGGGACCTTCCCTAGTTCTTGCCGGTCCTGGCAGTGGAAAGACTTTTGTAATTACTACTCGCGTAAAAAATTTAATCGAATATTATAAAGTTCCAGCAGAAAAAATCTTGGTGGCTACTTTTTCACGCGCTGCTGCAGATGAAATGAAAGCTCGTTTTAATAATCTTATGGGCGATTTCGCATCTAGCTCTTCTTCTCCAACTTTTGGAACTTTTCACAGTATCTTCTTTATGATTCTTAAAGCATCATATAATTATGATTCTAAAAATATAATTAACGATAATAAAAAATATGATTTAATTCGAAGCGAAGTTGACCGCTTAAATATTTTTTACGAGAATGAAACCGATTTTTTTCAAACTCTTATTAACGAAATTAGTCAGGTTAAAAATAACTTTGAAAGTGTATCAACCTTTAAGCCTTCTTTTGTTTCTACGGATAATTTTATTTTGCTTTACAATGCTTATGAAAAATCTCTTCGTGAGCTAGGACTTATTGATTATGATGACATGATGAATCTTTGCTACACACTCTTAACTAACAATCCAAAAATTTTAAGATACTGGCAAAATCATTTTTCCTTTATTCTTATTGATGAGTTTCAAGACATCAACCCTATCCAATATGAGATTGTAAAGCTTTTAGCTGCTCCAACTTTTAATCTTTTTGTAGTTGGTGACGATGACCAAAGCATCTATGGTTTTAGAGGTTCATCACCTTTAATCATGAAACAATTTACCAAAGATTTCCCTAACCTAGAATATGTTCAACTAGATATTAATTATCGCAGTTCTAAAAAAATAACCTCGTTCGCATTAAAAATTATTAGCGAAGGCGCATCTCGTTTTAATAAAGTCGTAAATAATATTAAAACAACTACTGATTCTATTTTTAGAATTGATGTTTATGATAATCCAGAGCAAGAATATAAACGCATATCAGATTTAATAAACCAATTAATAAAAAATAATGCCTCGCCTTCTTCTATTGCCATTTTAGTTAGAAGTTCTTCAAACCTTTCTTTATTAAGTGACGTACTTACTAAAAACAATATTCCTATCTATTCAAAAAACAAGTCATGCAATATTTTTAATTCTTTTATTGCTTCTGATATCATCTCTTACTTAAAAATTGCTTATGCTCTTGTTGGAAAGTTTCCTATATCCGAGACAAAATTAAATGATTTTGTCTCTATTATGAATAAGCCTTCTAGATATATTTCTAGAGAAAACGTTTGTTTTGCGGCGGGACATGACCCGTTTAATATCCAAACTTTCTTTGTACAACTTAAACACTATTACTCTTCTAATTCTCGAGTTCTCGCTAATATTATTAAGTTTGAAAAAGACTTGCGCTTTATTGGAAACATGCCTTTATATGCTGGCATCCAATATCTAGCCAGCGCAGTTAAATACTCTAGTTTCTTAAAAGAAATTGCCAAGAAAAATCACAAGGATGTCAACGAGTACTTTAATATCCTGGAAAAAATAAAGGAAAGCGCATCCGACTTTTACGATATAGGTGATTGGTTTGAATATATTTTAGAATACGGCAAATCCCTTGTTTGTGTTAAAGATAAATCTGAATGTATTAATCTTCTAACCATGCATGCTTCGAAAGGCCTAGAGTTTGAAAGCGTTTTTATTCCTGATGTAAACGAAGGCGTGCTTCCTCACAATAAATGCACTACTAAAGAACAAATTGAAGAAGAACGTCGCCTTTTATATGTTGCTATGACGCGTGCAAAAAATAATTTATTTATAAGCTATGTTAAAAATGTAAGATCTAAAGAAACTCTTCCTTCTAGATTTATTAAGTCTTTGCTTTTAGAAAAGAAGACCGATTAAGGCTACTAGTCCGGCTAACGCGTAAGCTAATATGCACATTCCTATTGCGATTCCAGCAGACCATTTAACTCCAAGTTCTCTTCTTATAGCGGCGATTGTAGCTACGCATGGAGTGTAGATAAGACAAAATACAAGAAGTGAAAAAGCCGCAACCTTAGTTATACTTGCCACAAACGCAGCCGTACTACCATAAAGAACAGCTAAGGTTGATACCACACTTTCTTTTGCAAGAATTCCGGTTACTAATCCCGTTACGATTCTCCAATCGCCTAGTCCTAAAGGCTTAAAGATTGGCGCTATAAATCCTGCTATGTTTGCAAGGATGCTTTGGCTTGTATCGCTAACAAGCTGAAGTTGGAAATCAAAGCTTTCTAAGAACCAAATAATAATTGTTGCTAATAAAATGATTGTAAAAGCTTTCTTTAAGAAATCTTTAGTTTTATCCCAAAGTAATTGAAGAACATTCTTCACGCTAGGAAGTCTATAGTTAGGAAGTTCCATAATGAATGGGACTGCTTCCCCCTTAAAAGCTGTATTTTTAGAAATAAGTGCAACAATAATTCCAACAACTATTCCAATTAGATACATAGCAATCATTACTAACCATGCACAGTCCGGGAAGAAAGCTGCACTTAGGAACGCGTATATTGGAAGTTTTGCTGAGCAACTCATAAATGGAGTTAAAAGCATAGTCATCTTTCTATCGCGTTCTGACGAAAGTGTTCTTGTTGCCATAACAGAAGGTACCGAACATCCAAAGCCTATAAGCATAGGAACTATACTCTTTCCAGAAAGACCTATCTTTCTTAAAAGTTTATCCATTACAAAAGCTACTCTAGCCATATATCCGCTGTCTTCTAGTAATGATAGGAACAAAAATAAAATTACAATAATCGGTACAAAACTTACAACGCTTCCTACTCCGGCAAAAATTCCTTCAATAACAAGCGAATGAATAACCTCGTTCATGTTAATTGCGCTAAACCCCGCATCAACAACATTTGTAAGTGCGGTGATTCCCATCTGTAATAAATCTTGAAGCCATGCTCCAAATACATTAAATGTAAGGAAGAATATTAAAGCCATTATTATTACGAAAATAGGAATAGCTGTCCACTTTCCTGTGAGAATTTTATCTAAAGAGGCACTTCTTTTGTGTTCTTTACTTTCTTTAGGTTTTACAACGCACTCTTTGCAAAGTTTTTGAATAAAGTCAAAACGCATATCTGCTATAGCTGCTGCTCTATCTAAGCCTCTTTCTTCTTCCATTTGGACAATCATATGCTCGATAGTTTCTTTTTCGTTTTGGGTTAACTTAAGTGCATCGCTAACTAAAGCGTCGCCTTCAATAAGTTTGCATGCAGCAAATCTTATAGGTAGTTTTGCTTCTATGGCATGATCTTCAATAAAATGCATTATTGAGTGGATGCATCTATGTACTGCTGCGCCCTTTCCATCATCTGAACAAAAATCTGTGCGTCCAGGTTTTTCTTGGTTTGCCGCAACATGAATAGCATGGTGAATAAGTTCGTGGATGCCTTCATTTTTTGAAGCCGAGATAAAAACAACTGGGATTCCTAACATATTCTCCATCTTGTTGACATCAATCGTTCCGCCGTTAGACCTAATCTCGTCCATCATATTAAGTGCTAAAACCATCGGAACTTCGAGCTCCATAAGTTGCATAGATAGATATAGATTTCTTTCTATATTTGTCGCATCAACAATATTTATTATTCCACAAGGATTTTCATCAAGGATGAATTGTCTTGAAACTATTTCCTCTTCCGAATATGGCGATAATGAATATATACCCGGAAGATCTGTTACTAATGTATTTGGGTGTTCTTTAATCTCTCCGCTTTTTTGATCTACTGTAACGCCAGGGAAATTTCCAACATGTTGATTTGAACCTGTAAGTTGATTAAAAAGTGTAGTCTTTCCGCAGTTTTGGTTTCCTGCTAATGCAAAAGTAAGAAGTGTTCCTTTTGGAAGCGGCTTACCGTCTGTCTTTGCATGATACTTTCCGCCCTCACCTAAACCTGGGTGAGATGTTTCTTTAACAAGTTCACCATCTTTTCTATGTGAGTGAGCATGATACTGCTCATGTTCCTCATCTTCGGAAAAATACGGCTCATCTATTTCTATTTTTTCTGCATCTGCAAGTCTTAAGGTTAATTCATAACCATGAATTCTATATTCAACAGGATCTCCCATTGGCGCATATTTTACAAGCGTTATTTCCGCTCCCGGAATAACTCCCATATCTAAGAAATGTTGACGAAGAACTCCTTCGCCACCAACATTCAATATTTTTGCACTTTGTCCAATTTCAAGATTTCTTAAATTTTTCATCTAGTTTATTTTTCCGTAATGTTTTCTTTATCATATTTAACAGCGCCTACTCTTAATGCGTTAAGAACTGCTAAAAGTGCAACACCTACATCTGCAAAAACTGCAAACCACATATTCGTGATTCCAAATGCGCTTAGTACCAAAACTAAAACTTTTATACCTATTGAGAAAATAATGTTTTCCCAAACGATTCTCATAGTTCTTTTTGCAATCTTTTTAATAAGTGGAATACCGTTTAAGTTGTCCTTCATTAAAACGATGTTAGAAACTTCTATCGCTGCATCTGAACCTATTCCACCCATTGAAATTCCTACATCTGCTTTCATAAGGCTAGGTGCGTCATTAATTCCATCGCCCACAAAAGCTACAATATCTTTCGGTCCTTTTTCTTTCATTATGCTTTCAAGTTGCCCAACTTTTTCATGTGGCTTAAGTTCATAAGCATAATTTTGTATTCCTAGTTTTCCAGCAACCTCACTAACAATCTCTTCTTTATCACCAGAAAGAACATAAATCTTTGATCCCATTTTCTTAAGCCATGCAATAACTTTTTTAGCCTCAGGCTTTATCTCTTTTCCAACTGTAAGCGTTCCTGTTTTATCCGAAACATATATATCTGCTTTTGAAATAAGTTCAAGGCAGTTGCTTCCCTTAACTAAAATATTGTATCTACTAGCTGTTCCTATTCCCATAAAGAAACTAAGTGGAATTGAAATAACTAGTGCGCATGGACAGCTTACAACTAAGAAGCTAAGTGCTCTATAAATCCATGTTGTGAAAGTTAAATCACTAAATAATCCTGCAATTGAAGAGCTACCAATTATTAATCCTATAATAGGTGGAAGGATTGCGATAGCAACAGCAAGTCCTACTACTATTGGCGTATACACTCTTGCAAATCTTGTTATAAAAGTTTCAGTCTTAGCCTTTTTATCGTTTGCATTTTCTACAAGGTCTAAAATTTTTGCAACTGTTGAATCATCATAAACTTTTGTTGTGATGATTATTATTGTACTATCGCTCATATTTATTGAGCCACTATATATTTCTGTACCTTTATTAACCTTTTCATGTTCCGACTCACCTGTAATTGTCATAGTATCTAATACGGCATAATCCGAAACTAATGTTCCATCAAGTGGAACCTTTTCACCTTTATTTATAATTATTGTTGTTCCGATTTCTACTTTGTCTGGATCTGTATCCACAACTGTTTCGCCTTGCAAAACATGAGCGACATCAGGACGCAAATCCATAAGTTCTGCAATAGACTTTCTGCTTCTTCCTAAAGCCCATTGTTGGAAATACTCTCCTATTGAGTAAAAGATTACTACCGCGCAACCTTCTTCGAATCCATCTGGGACTTCGCCGATGCATCCTTTATATATTCCAAGTGCGAATGCGCCCAATGAGGCAATACTCATCAAGAAGTTTTCATCTAAGAGTTCTCCGTGAATAATTCCTTCGAACGCTTCTTTTAGGATATCTTTTCCTAAAATAAGAAATGCAATTAAATAACAAACAAAAGGCAATACCCAATTTGCTGGTCCTGGATTAATGCTTGCTAAATCAAAAATTTTATCTAAAACAAACACGACAATAAATAGACCTGTAGCAATACATATTTTTACAAGTTGTTTTTTACTTGCTCCACCTTCAAAGTGAAGATGCTCATGGTCATGATGGTGTCCGCGATGGTCGTGTTCTTCTTCCGAATGATTATGTATACAGTTTTTATTATCGCAACAATTACAACTCATTTTTGTCTCTCCTTTGTTCCTATCTACTCGCATGGTGCCTTCCTGCTCGCGCTCGGAACTACTAGTCCTCTTCGTTTAAATGTAAAAGCCCGCTCTCCATTATCATCTCAACATGCTTATCATCTAAAAAATAAATTACTTCTTTACCAATTTTACTGCATTTAACAAGTTTGGCATTTTTCAAAATTCTAAGTTGATGGCTTACTGCCGAAACAGTCATATCACAAGCAGTAGCAATATCGCCCACGCACATATTGCTATAAGAAAGGCAGCTTAAAATTTTGGTTCTTGTAGAATCTCCAAAAACCTTAAACACTTCAGCTAAATTATAAATTGTCTCATCTGCAGGAAGCATATCTTTAACTTGCTGCCCAATTGATTGATTTATCTTCATAATTCACCTTCTTTTTATACTTGAATAACTATTCAACTGTTCAAATATTATAACATCGCCGACTTTTTGTCAACAACTCATCAAAATCATCTTCTAAACAAATCTTATGCAATTTTAACGCCATTCATATTCGCAAATTAAGAATTTATGAGGCTGTGGATTTATGGATAACTGGCAAAGAGCCAGTTACCCACAAATCCAACAGCCTCTACTACTATGTCCCATTGCGTCGCCTACCGGCGCCGCTTCGCCGGTGTAACCACCGGCTCCATATATGAAAAATCATTCTCAAACTAAGGTGGCGCTCGAAAGAACATGTACTGTCATTCAAAGTCCGCCGCCGTAAGTAGCGAAGGTGCGGCGCGGGCCCTACTTAGCCCTAGCGCCGTCAACTTCGCGAGCAACAACCTCGGATATACAAAAAGACAAATAACCATACAACTTAGCTGTTTTGATGGTGTGACTTATGGTTTTTGCTCAAAAAAGTGCTAATTTTTGGCATTATTTTAAATTTTAAACCATACAACAAAGCCAATATAAGATAGGTTGTACGGGCAAGC
>JAZRXA010000061.1:0-25334 GCA_045599965.1 Lachnospiraceae bacterium
GGCCCCTTTTTCGGTAAAAATATTATTTTAAAATTTATAAACTAAGGTGGCGCTCGAAAGAACATGTACTGTCATTCAAAGTCCGCCACCGTAAGTAGCGAAGGACGGCGCAGGGCCCTACTTAGCCCAAGCGCCGTCAGCTTCGCGAGCCATGCAAACCTAAGAATAATTTCTTAAATAGGTTTGCATTTTATTATTGGAACGCGAAGCTAGCGGTGCCAGCGCTAAAGATGGGCGCGCACCTTGCTTCGCTATTTACGGCAGCTGACTTTCGTTCGCCTGCTGCCTACCTTGATGAAAAATACATGCCAATAGGGTTATCTATTAAAAAAGGTATGTATTTACATATATGGAGCTGGCGTAGCCAGCGAAGCGGCGCCGAAAGGAATATAGCAGTGGGTGTTGGGCTAGAAGTTTCGTTTCTTGCGATTTATGAGTGAGGCTTTAATGAAACTTAGCGAAGACGCAAGGAGGGCGCGCGTGGATGGGCACCGCGCGCATTAAGGCCCGACTAAGTCGAGCGTTAGTTTCAGTTAGACGAACGGGTGATGAGCAAGAACGAAACTTCTAACCCAAAGAGCCTTACATTTTGCAATTTGGTGATTTTGGTAGAGGCACTAAGATGGGCATGTTATAATTATTGTATGAAACTTGTTGAGCTACATGCCCATGCCTTTATGGATGGGGTTGATTACAAAAAAAGTGTTGAAAGATTTAAGAATGGCGTTGATGAGGCGCAGGTTCGTAATGTTTTAAAAACGTACAAGGAACACGGCATCGATTTTATTCGTGATGGCGGCGATCATTTTGGCGCATGCCTCTTTGCAAAGAATATCGCGCAAGAATTTGGAATCACTTATATTACTCCTGCTTTTGCTATATATAAAGAGGGCAATTACGGCAAAGTTGTTGGGCGCGCCTATACCAACATGTATGAATATAAAAATCTTATCGATAAGGCGCGCAAGGCTGGCGCCGACTTTATTAAAATTATGGTTTCAGGAATTTTAGATTTTGATAAGTTTGGCGTTGTTTCAAAAAGTGACTATACTGCTGATGAAGTAAAAGAACTTGTTCATATAGCGCATGAGGAAGGCTTTGCCGTCATGGCGCATGCTAGCGGTAAAGAAGAGGTAAAAAAAGCGGCGCAAGCAGGTGCTGATTCAATTGAGCATGGCTATTACTTAGATGATGAAACACTAGATATAATAAAAGAAAAAAATATTGTCTGGGTGCCTACCGCGGTTACTAGCGATAACCTAAAAGGCTCGGGCAGATTTAATGAAGAAGAAGTCATTAAAATTTCTAAAGCACATCAAGAGGCAATTTATAAAGCCGCAGAAAAAAATGTTCATATTGGACTTGGAAGTGATGCGGGAGCGTATAACGTTTTGCATGGACAAGGTTGTATAGATGAATATAACTTACTTAAAAATCTATTAGGTGAAAATACCGATAAAATATTAGAAACATCAACAAATATTATTAAAGAAAAATTTATAAAATAGCAGCTTTGCAACAAAGGAAATTAGTTATGGAAACAAAAAAATTATTTTATGATGACGCTTATATGAAAGAGTTCGATGCGGTGGTAATTGATGAAAAACCTAGTAATGATGGGGTTTTGCTCGCATTTGACCAAACTGCATTCTACCCAGAAGGTGGCGGCCAGGCCGCCGATAAAGGCACAATCGTTATCGATGAAAAAGAATATGAAGTAAAAGATGTTCATGAAAAAGATGGACTTATTTGGCATACGCTTGACGCAGAACTTTCTAACAACGTTAACAAAAAAGTTCACGGTATCATCGACTGGGAAAACCGTTTTGATCATATGCAGCAACACTCAGGCGAGCATATCGTTAGTGGAATGATTTGCAAAAAGTTTAATTGCGACAATGTTGGTTTCCATATGGGCAAAGAGTTCGTAACTATTGATTACAATGCCCAAATTTCTTATGAAGATGCACTGGAAATTGAAAAAGAGGCAAATAAATATATTTGGGAAGACCATGAATTTGTTGAGTTGTGGCCTACGCCTGAAGAGTTAGAACAGCTTGATTTTAGAAGCAAAAAAGAATTAAGCGGAGATGTTCGAATTGCAAAGTTTCCTGGTGCCGATATATGCGCATGTTGCGGAACCCATGTTAAAAGAAGTAGCGAAGTTGGACTTGTAAAATTTGTTTCAGCACATAGTTTTCGTGAAGGCACGCGTCTTGAATTGTTCTGCGGAAATCGTGCATTTAAATTCCTATCTGAAGTATACAAACAAAACAAAGAAATTTCTGTTTTGCTAAGTGCAAAAGATTTTGAAACAGGCGCAGCTACTAGTAAACTACTTGAAGATAATATTCAAATAAAAAGTCAAAGAGATTTTGTTGAGGATAAGTATATAGAACTTTTTGTTGAAAGTTTTAAAGGGAAAAATGATGCTCTAATAATTAGTGACTGGATGAGCCCTGATATGGGCCGCAGGCTTGCTGATAAATTAGCGGATGTGTGTCCTGGAATTTGCGCCGTAATGTGTAAAGGGGCCGATGCATGCGAGGAAAAATCCGTTTATAGATATTCTTTGGTAAGTCGAAACCAAGATTTAACAGAACTTACGAAAAAAATGAACGAGAGCTTAAATGGAAAAGGCGGCGGAAAAGGTGGCTTCGCTCAAGGAAATCTATCTGCCACAAAAGATGAAATAGAAAACTTCTTCAAATAAAAAACGGAAGGCTATACCTTCCGCTTTTGTCATATTTAGTCTATTTTATTTGCTAGCGAGATATTCATTCATTTTTGTGACGATAGCTTCTACATCAGTGCCATGAACTGCACATGCATCAGTTAAGCTTTCTGCTTGAGCTGAAGGGCAACCAAGGCAGTGCATACCAGTTTCCAATAAAATTGGAACTAAGCCTTCGTCTACTCTTAAAATATCGCCAATAGTCATGTCTTTTGAAATTGTTGCCATAATGACCTCCTTAAACAAAAACTTATATGAGCTGCATCGCAGCTAATTTGCAAAATTTTTGCTTATAGACTAAAAAACCTAATAGCCGATAAGCAAAGGAAATTATAATATAAAAGGTGGAACTTTTCAACATAAACAATGTAGATAAGATATATAAGAAATCCATCAAAATTTCTTGTATAAACAAATGAAATAAGTTAAAATGTCTCAATAGTATTAATTAGGAGGTACCGATATGGCATACGTAATTTCTGACAATTGTGTAAATTGCGGTTCTTGCGAAGGAGCTTGCCCAGTTGGAGCTATCGCTCAGGGTGACGGCAAATATGAAATCGACGCTAATACATGCGTTAGCTGCGGAACGTGCGCAGATACTTGCCCAACAAGTTCTATCTCAGCAGAATAATAACAAATAGATTGTTTGCAAACACAATTAAAGCACCGAGGAATCGGTGCTTTTTTATTACTTATTTCATGTTTCGTAGCGAATATAATTCTTAAAAACTTATTCCATATGCGAACATCTTCGTTTTAGCGCGCGCTTCTTTTTAATCTTAAAAATTAACCAGAGCACAAAAGCGATTACAATTGCCGCGCCAGTTAAAATTAAATACTTAACTAAAACATTATCATCGGTTTTTACAGAAAGCCAGCAGTCATTCATTGCTTGGTAAGCTTTTGCGCTTAATGAAGAAAAAGCTTCGCCACGAGCAAGTATGTCTTCAGAAGGAGAAACAATTGGATTTTCAATGAACTCAGGATCCATATAATCTTTAGCCTTAGTTGCTGGCACAGAGTAACTTAAATACTCAATGTTTTGGCCCATTATCTTAGGGTCTGTTACAAAATTGATAAAATATTCGGCTTCAGTTTTGTGAGCGCAACCTTTTGGAATGCAAAGCGCATCAACAAATAAATTAAATCCTTCTTTAGGAAAATAAAAACCAAGGTCAGGATTTTCGTCTACCATAATTAAGTAGTCGCCAGCATAGTATGGCCCTATCCAGGCTTCCTCACGCTCGAGTTTATCAAAAATTTGATCCATAACATAACTTTGGACAAGGTTTTTTTGCGCTTTTAATTTTTCAGTAACAGCCGCATATTCTTTTTCATCTTCGCTATTAAGAGAATAACCTAAAAGACGTTCGGCTATTGCAAAGGCATCACGAGGATTATCAAACATTAAAATCTTACCAGCATAGTCTTGATTCCAAAGTAAATCCCAACTTCCAATATCAGACTCATTAACATATTTTTTATTATAGATAACACCAACGCAACCCCACGTATAAGGCACGGAATATTTATTATCCGGATCATAAGCCATATTCTTATAAGCATCATCAATATATTTATAATTAGGAATATTATTAAAATCTAGTTCCTCAAGCATATCCTCTTCAATCATTTTCCCAATCATATAATCGGATGGAATAATAACATCATAAGAAGAACCACCAGATTGCAACTTCGTGTACATAGTTTCGTTGCTTTCGTAAGTCATGTAGTTAACTTTAATATTAGGATAAGCTTTTTCAAACTCAGCAATAACATCAATGTAGCCATCACTACCATCAGAAATATATTGTCCCCAGTTGTATACGTTTAGAGTAATGCTTTCTGCCGCTTGGGCATGCATCGGAAGAGCACACACAGCAAAAGAAACTACTAAAGCTAGCACAATAAAAATTTTCACGAGGGAGAATTTTTTCATGAATTGGCCTCCCTGTGTTTTATCTTCTTTGTGTTCTTTGCTTGTAAAATATTCATTACAATCATCAACGCTAATATTACGAGGAACATAAGCGTAAAGAGTGCGTAAAGTTTAGGGTGCAAAGGTTTTTTTGTGTAGTTATAAATTTCAACTGGAAGTGTAACGAAACTTGAACCAGTAACGAAATATGAAATAACGAAGTCATCAAGAGACATAGTAAAACTCATCAGAGCACCAGAAATTATGCCAGGCATAATTTCAAAAAGCGTAACCTTAAAGAAAGATTGAAACGGTGTACAACCAAGGTCGAGTGCGGCATCGGTAAGGTTAGGATTCATCTGATGAAGGCGCGGAAGAACATTCAAAATTACGTATGGAAGATTAAACGTTATGTGCGCAATTAATAAAGTCCAAAATCCCAAAATCGAATTTAGTTTAAGCATTGTGCCTGTGAAAGCAAACATTAAAGCGAGCGAAACACCAGTTACGATATCAGGATTTGTCATAGGGATGTTAGTCATGCTCATTACAAAAGAACGAGTACGCTTTTTCATCTTAACGATTCCAACTGCGGCAGCAGTGCCCAAGACAGTTGCGATTGCAGTAGAAAGAATTGCAATCATAACAGAGTTTCTAACTAAAATTAAAAGCGTGTCATCCTTAAAAAGTTCAGCGTATTGGTTGAATGTGAATGACTTAAAAATCGCGATATCAGTTCCGGAATTAAATGACGCAATCGCCAAAATAATAATCGGAACATATAAGAAAATAAAAACTATAACAGTAATGACTTTGGAGGTTTTTCTCATGGAATGATAACCTCCTCATCATCAGAATAATTTGTTAAATGATTTGTTATGCCGATGCATATAAAAATCAAAATCATCAAGATAAGAGACATAGCTGCGCCAAGGTTAGGGTTGTATGCGCCCTTAAATTGAGATTCGATAATATCACCAACTAAAATTGTTCCAGGAGATCCTAACTTTTGAGAAATATAGAAGGTTGAAACTGCTGGAACGAAAACCATAGTGATTCCAGAAGCAATTCCAGGAAGCGACAAAGGTAAAATAACTTTGCCAAAAACTTTTTTCTTGTTGCATCCTAAATCTTCTGCGGCCTCGATAAGACGAGGATTGATTTTTGAAATCGCTGTATATAAAGGCAAAATCATATAAGGTAAATAGTTGTAAACCATACCTAAAATAACAGCGCCAGAATTTCTTATTAATGGAAGCGGTGTAAGACCAAGAGAAGTAATAAGGTTATTGATGATACCTGTATCTTCCAAAAGAGCAACCCATGCAAGCGTACGAAGCAAAAAGCTCATGCACATAGGAAGCATAATTAACATCTGAAGAAGTCTTTGCGTAGTAGGTTTGCATTTCGCAATTGTGTAAGCAACCGGATATCCGATAACAAGACAAATTAAAGTTGCAGCAACGCTAAGCCAAATAGAACGCAAAAAAATCGGAGCATAATCTAATATGCTTGCGATATTGCTAAAAGTAAAAGCGCCTGTAATCGAATCGGTAAAGGCAAAAAATATAACTATGCAAAGAGGGATAATTGTGAAAAGCAACATCCATATTATATAAGGAGTTGCTAGCCATTTATTCTTCATCTTAACTCCTTATATAATTATTCTTCCGTACTGGCGATATCGTCATACTCTGCAGAATAAGAACTGTAATCGCCAAACTGTCCAGAATACTCGCTTTTCTTCATTACATGTATATCGTCTGGATTTAATTGAATTCCAATCTCAGAACCTTCTTCATAAAAGTCGGTTGTTTGGATTAGCCACTTAAATCCTTTGAAATCAACGATTGTGTCGTAGTGTACGCCTTTGAATGTAACGTTTGTTACTTTACCACAAAGATGTCCTTCGTCACATGAGACGATATCAATATCCTCAGGACGGATAACTACGTCAACGGCTTCGTTAGGGGCAAAGCCTTTATCTACGCACTCAAATTCTCTTCCGAAAAATTTAACTTTGTAGTCGCAAATCATAGTGCCCTCTAAAATATTAGACTCACCGATAAAGTCCGCAACGAATGCATTCGCCGGCTCGTTATAAATATCTTCTGGAGTTCCGATTTGCTGAATTCTTCCTGCGTCCATAACTACAACAGTGTCAGACATAGAAAGAGCTTCTTCCTGGTCATGAGTAACATAGACAAAAGTTATCCCAACTTCTTGTTGGATTGATTTAAGCTCGTTTTGCATATCTTTTCGAAGTCTTAAATCAAGAGCACCTAAAGGCTCATCTAAAAGTAAAACTTTTGGACGGTTTATAAGTGCGCGAGCGATTGCAACACGTTGTTGCTGGCCACCTGAAAGAGAAGAAACCTTTCTATTTTCAAAGCCTTTTAAAGAAACAATCTTAAGCATCTCGCAAACGCGTTTATCGACTTCGTCTTCTTTAACTTTAGAAATTCTTAGACCAAAAGCTATGTTGTCATATACATCTAAGTGTGGAAAAAGAGCGTAATTTTGAAAGACTGTGTTGATATTTCTTTTGTAGGCTGGAACATCATTAATTTCTTTTCCATCAAAAAAGACCTGTCCACTTGTCGGATTTTGAAAACCACCAATAATTCTCAAGGTAGTAGTTTTACCGCAACCGGAAGGTCCCAATAAAGTCATGAACTTTTTATCTTCAATATCAAGATTGATAGAGTCTAAAACCCTCTCACCATGAAACTCCATGACAAGATCTTTAAGTTGTACAATTATACCCAATTACACATTAGCAAGGATTTGTAAAGCGCTTCCTTCAAGCATCTTCTCACAATGCTCGTTAAGGAAAGCAACTCTGGCGCGGCTCATCGGCTCCCTGCTGCCATATTCTAATGCAAGGTTACAAACAAATCCAAACTCCTTCTCTGTATGAGAAGACTTAGAGAGGAGTAGATAAAATTTATTGTTATCACTATCTTTAAATAAGGTATTTTTGCCATCGTAAATTCCGTTAAGGTGATGCGCAAAATCTATAACCGTATCTAAATTTGTAAATGAGAAAAGTTTCTCGATTGATGATGTGGTAACTTTTTCATGTATCTGAGCAACTGCATTGGAAGCAGCAGGACTTAAAGGTAATGAACCTAAGAAGTCATGCATAAATAAAGCGTCATCTTCAGTGTCAGAATCATCCATAACAGTAAGCTCGGAAAAATTAGTATCGATATCTTCAGGGTCTTCTACTTTAGTAATCATAAGTACGATACAGTCCATAGAAACTGGAATTGCTTCAACCATAAGTGGAAGATCACTAGCATCAAAGCCCACTTCTGTTTCAGCTTGTTCCATCATATCCTGAAATAAATCTTTTGTTTTTTCGCTACCATAAGCAAGTTCACTTAGCTTAAGTTGTCTTGCTGCTAAATCTGAACGATTGAGTGTACATTTTATTTGATTGTCGTTTATGCGTTCAATTTTCATATAGAAGAAAATAATTGAAAATGCTTGAAAAGTCAACAAAAAAATCTTATACTTACCTTTGCGTAAGAAAAAAGGTTCAACGCCATATATTTTTTTATAAAGACCTAAAGTTGAATTACACTCTTACACTTCAATGAATTTATATTCTTAAATTCGATTTCCAATTTTAAATAATTAGTTGTTTCTTTTTTCGCGCGCGAAAATGCGCAATTCTCACGGAATATTATCACGTGCACTACTTTTAGAAAATTGCGTAAATTTTATGAAAGGAGGATGGTATGACTAAAACTGAAAAGACAAGATACATTTCTTATATGGCGCTAAAAGATGAATTGAAATCCTTTGTGGGTCAAGGGACTGATTTGAAATTAGATGGGCATTTAAGCGATGCGAATGAAATCGCCGCAGCATGTGTATTTAATGAAGATTGCTCTTACATGAGAGATTATGTTAGAGACACACAAGGACATCTTGTATCATTAAATTTTGACAAAGTAGAAAATCTTTAGAAAAAGAGCCTCTGACTTATCTACTTTGCAAAAGCGCTAAGTCTAAATAGAGTGTAAGTTAACAATAAAGGACCGCTCTTTTATGGGCGGTTCTTTTACGCCCACAAATTTGTTTTAAATGTTGCGATTTGTTATAATTATTTATTCAAGGACAATTAGAAATAAGGAAAAGGTGTAGTTATGAAATCAGGTAAAAAATTATCACCAGTATTGATTGTTTTAATAGTCATTTTAGCTGTTTTAGTTATAGCAGTAGTTCCACTTCTTTGGTACAGCTCTAATATTGGTGCAAAATCAAATAACGATAAAGTAGTTATTGTTGAAATAGCAGAAGGTTCAACAATGAGTGGCGTTGCTACTAAACTAAAAAAAGAAGATATAATAAAAAATGAACTTGCTTTTAAGGTTTATGCAAAACTCAATCACAAAAATATGGTTCAAGCTGGAACTTATGGATTTTCTCAAAACATGGATGTAAAGAAAATTGTAGACATGCTTGAAAAGGGAGAAATCTATACAGGTAATCAAATGAGCTTTACATACATCGAAGGCGTTCCTATGTGGTGGCTCGCATCTAAGATAGAAGAGCAAACGGCCAACACTGCAGAAGATGTTTATGCAAAGCTACAAGATGAAGCTTACATTGATAGTCTTATTGAAAAATACTGGTTTATTACTGATGAAATTAAAAATTCAAATATTTATTATCCTTTAGAAGGATACCTTTTCCCTGATACATACACATTTATCGACGCAAATATTTCAGTTGAAGAAATCTTCTCTATCATGCTTAACAGGATGGATGAGGTGTTGACAGAATATAAATCACAACTAGAAAACAGCGATTTTACTATACATGAATTCTTATCTTTCGTATCTGTTGTTGAATCAGAAAGTATGAATCCAGATGATAGAGCTGGTATCGCGGGTGTATTTTATAATCGTTTGAATAGTGGTATGGCTCTTGGAAGTGATCCAACAACATACTATGCAATTAAAGTGAATGTAAGGGAAAGAGCATTATACCAAGATGAGTTAGATTTAGATAACCCTTATAATACAAGAGGCCCTAACATGGAAGGAGAGGTTCCTGTAGGTCCAATATGTTCAATAAGCCGTGGTTCAATTGAGGCTTCTCTTAACCCGACTGATTTTGATGCATTATTCTTTGTTGGTGATAAGAACGGAAAAACATATTTTACAAATACTAACGCGGATCATGAAAAAACTATTCGAGATTTAAAAGATCAAGATTTGTGGTTTGAATGGTAAAAACTAATGGCTTTATCATTGACTAAAAAAGAGCGCTTCATGAAAGAGGCGATTAAAGAAGCGAAGAAAGCAAAGAAGATAGGGGAGGTCCCTATTGGTTGCGTTATCGTTTATAAAGATGAAATTATCGGCAGGGGATATAACCGGAGAATGACTGACAAAACTGCACTTGCTCATGCCGAGATTTCAGCAATTAAAAAAGCCTGCAAGAAGCTAGGCGATTGGAGATTGGACAATACTGAAATTTATATTACACTTGAGCCTTGCCAGATGTGCGCAGGCGCTATTGTTCAGTCGCGTATTAAAAATGTCTTTATCGGCGCAATGAACCCTAAGGCTGGTTGCGCCGGTTCTATATTAGATCTTCTTCATGAAAAAAGATTTAATCATCAATGTAATGTTGAAACAAAAATTTTAGAGGACGAATGCGCCCTCCTTCTTACTGATTTCTTTTCCGAACTAAGAAAAAAATAAGTCCGTATAACCGAGCAACCAACGACTCCGCATAGGCACCCCACAGTCACACAAAAGGTGCTGCTTAGTGCTGCTTCGTTCCCGACCTGACACGGTTCACAGTCTTTGTTGCAATGGACCCAAACGTCAACGTCGCTGATTGCCCGCTTACACGGACGTTCCCACATTATAATCCATCAACATTTCAGCGTCAATAATTTACGTGAGATCGCGAACCACATTCGTATGGCAAACGAGTTATTGGGTCGCGAGCTTAAGCAAATCCCGAGCCTGTTAAAGTATTAACGAGTGGAGCAAACACTACGCTAAAGCCCTTGAAAATCTTATATTTTTGTTTGATATTACTTATTGTATATGCTAAAATTATTTCAACTATGGGTTAGTGTTTCTAGCCGCTTTTTTGGGGTACATTTTTATGACTTATGTTGCTCTTTATAGAAAGTTCAGACCGCAAAATTTTGACTTGGTAAAAGGACAAGACCATGTAGTTAGAACGCTTAAAAATCAGGTTGAAAATTCTCGTATAGGGCATGCATATTTATTTACTGGAACTAGAGGAACAGGAAAGACTAGCGTTGCAAAAATTTTTGCAAAAGCAGTCAACTGTCTTAATCCTATTAATGGTGAACCTTGTAACGAATGCGAAAATTGTAAAGCAATAATGCAAGGAAACTTTATGGATGTTGTTGAAATCGACGCAGCTTCGAACACTGGCGTTGAAGATATCCGTAGAGTTATCGACGAAATTCAATACACCCCAGTAAAAGGAAAATACAAAGTTTATATCATAGACGAGGCACATATGCTTAGTATGTCGGCAGCAAATGCATTTCTTAAAACGTTAGAAGAACCACCAGAATATGCAATTTTTATTTTAGCTACGACAGATCCGCATAAGCTTCCAATAACAATTCTTTCTAGATGCCAAAGATATGATTTCAAAAGAATCGCACTTGATGATTTAGTTGAAAACTTAAAGAGCATCACTGATAAAGAAAATGTTGAGATTGAAGATAAAGCTTTAAGATATATCGCAAAGATGGGCGAAGGTTCATCTAGAGATTCAATTAGTCTTTTAGATAAATGTATAGCGTTTAATCTTGGAAATAAAATTACTTACGAAGATGTACTTAATACTCTTGGCGTTGTTGATACAGAAACATTCTCTAACTTGTTTAGAAGCGTAGCTTCTTCGGACACAAACACGGCGCTTAAAATAGTTGGAAGTGCAGTAGACACAGGAAAAGATTTAAGCCAATTTATAAATGATTTTATTTGGTATTTAAGAAATGTTTTGCTTCTTAAAATCAACAAGACCTCAGATTCAGAAGTTCTTGGTGTTTCAGAAGAAAACTTAAATACATTAAAAGAAGACGCGCAAATAGTTGAAGAAGAAATTCTTCTAAGATACATAAGAGTTCTTTCAGAACTAATAAACCAACTAAGATTTTCCGCATCAAAGCAAATCCTTGCTGAAGTGGCAATTATTAAACTTTCTAAGCCACAGATGGAAAGCGATGTTAATTCGTTGGCTGATAGAATTAGACAATTAGAATCAGGAAGTATAATTACTCCGGCGCATGTTACGGCCCCAACTAAAGACTATGAACCTGAACCAGACATAATTGATATTAGCCAAGATTATGATGATATGGTTATTCCAGATTTTGAAGAACAAAGTTTTGACGAACTTGAAATAAACGAGCCAGAGCAAGAAAGCGCAATAGCCATTGGAGATGAAAATCAATCATTAAGTTTTGTGATGGAAAAATGGAACGAGATGGTAAACACTCTTGGCGATAAAAGAATTAAAAGTACTTTAAGTAAATGCTCAGTTGCGCTTGAAGGCGATGTCGTTGCAATCTATCCAGTTACCGAGTTGGCACAAATGCAACTCAAAGAAGAAAGCGTAATAGCATATCTTAAAAAAACAATAAAAGAGTTCACTGAAATTGATGCAGAAATAATTGTTAGAGCAGCTGGACAAAAAAGCGAAATAGCTAATCAAACTAGTATTGAATCACTTCTAGGAAATATAAATATCGACATTAAAACGGAGGACATATAAGTGGGTAAAGGACGTGGAGGCTATCCTGGTTTTGGCGGTGGAATGCCAAACATGAAACAAATGCAACAACTCCAACAAAAAGCATTAAAGATGCAACGCGAGATGGAAGAAGCTAGCGCAGCACTTGAAGAAGAAACTGTTAGCGCATCTTCTGGTGGCGGAGCAGTTGAGGTTACAGTTTCAGGAAAGAAAGAAATTCTTTCTATCAAAATTCAAAAGGAAGCAGTAGACCCTGACGATGTTGAGATGCTTGAAGACTTAATCGTCGCAGCTACAAACGAAGCATTAAGAAAGATGGAAGATCTTTCACAAGAGAAGATGTCGAAAATTACTGGAGGAGTAGGTGGATTATTTTAGCGATACAATTTCAAAACTTATAGAGCAACTTTCTCTTCTTCCGGGAATCGGACCTAAGTCCGCACAACGTTTGGCATTTTATATAATCGATATGCCAAAAGAAGAAGTTGAAGAGTTGTCAAAAACTTTAGTTGAGGCTAAACAAAATATTAAGTATTGCAAAACATGTTTCACGATTACAGACGAAGACGAATGTCCGATATGCAAAAGCGCAAGAAGAGACCATAGCGTAATTATGGTTGTTGAGAGCACAAGAGATTTAGCAGCATATGAAAAAACAGGAAAGTTTAATGGTGTTTATCATGTACTGCACGGAGCAATCTCACCGATGCTAGGAATCGGACCATCGGATATAAAATTAAAAGAATTAGTAGAACGCTTAAGAGGCGATGTAAAAGAAGTTATTGTTGCTACTAATTCATCGTTAGAAGGCGAGACAACAGCAATGTACATTAGCAAGTTAATAAAACCGGCAGGAATAAAAGTTAGTAGAATTGCTAGTGGAGTTCCAGTAGGTGGAGACCTTGAATGTATTGATGAAGTTACATTGCTTAGAGCACTTGAAGGAAGAGTGGAGATATAAAAAATGGATAAACAAGAGTATCGCGTAGTTTTAGAAGAAATAAATAAAGCGTATCTTGACGAGAATTATGACAGGGTATTAATGATTGCTCAAGAGCTTGATGTGAAAAAGATTGGTGATAATCATATTTTAGAAATTATCGCTGATTCTTACGAGCAACTGGGCCGTGCTGATATTGCTAGAGAAGTTTTGCTTGTTGCGTATGAAAGAACGCCAATGGGCAGACAAATGGCTTATAAACTTTGCGATATTTCGATTAAAATGAACGACCTTGATAATGCAGCAGAATTTTATCATGACTTTTGCCGCATGGCTCCGAACGATAGTAAAAAATATATTCTCAAATATGAGATTGGTAAAAAAGGCGGAGTCGCAAGGAAAAATCTTGTAGAAGTACTTGAAGCCTATTGCGAAAAAGAGATGGATGAAAAATATAAATATGAATTAGCTAATCTCTATCGCGCAACAGGAAGAAAAGAAGAATGTATAGAACTTTGTGACGAGATTATGCTTTGGTTTGCTGAAGGAGCATATGCAAAGAAAGCACAAAAACTTAAAGATGCATGTCTTGGAATAGTACAACAAAACAAGCCAACTAAAAAAAGAGGAACCTTGAGTTTGTTTGATGATGAAAATATTGAAGATGTTCCGGACGAAGAAGCAAAACAATATCTACAGCCAAAATCAGAAGAAATTTTTGAAGATGCTCCAGCTGTAGAAATTCAAAGATTGGAAGATAAACCACTTATGAATGAGAATGATGCATGGCGCACGCCAAACAAAGATTTTGAACCAGTTATTTCTGAACCAGAACCTAGACCAGCTGCTAGAGTGTCAGTTACTGATTTCGACGACAGTTACGAAGAAGAAGTAGATGATTACGAAAACTATTATAGTGGCAACAAAAAGCCAGAAGAGCCAGAAGAGTTAGAAGAAAATAATAGTTTAGCAGTAGAACAAGAAAGCAACGATAGCGGTTGGGAAACTTTTGAGGAAGATAACAATGATTACGATAGCTACGATGAGTACGAAGAAATCGGAGATTATGGTAGTTATGGTTATACCGATAATTATGGTTCTTATGGCAATTATAATAACTATGATAACAACTATAATAATGGTTATAGTGATTTTGATATTGCAGATTTTGGCTCAAGTTGGGATTTGCCAGATGATTTTATTCTTGAAGAAATTCCTGTTCAAGAAGAATTTGTTGAGCCTGTATTCGGCGCACATAGACCTGCTCATTTAAGAGATGACTATGTTCCACCAGAAGAGCAACAAAAAGCTGAACAACCACAAGTAGAACAACCAGAAGTGAAACAGCCACAGTATGAACAACCACCGGTTAGTGAGCCGCAATATGAACAACCACTAGTTGAGCAGCTTAACAGTCCGTTTGCTATGCCTAATCGCACTATGGTTAGTGCTAGCAAATTAGATAATATTCCGTTACAGCCAGTGCCACAATCACCTGCTTTTATGTCATCGATATATAAGCAAACAAATTATCCGGCACCTGCTTATACAGAAAAACCTTACGAGGCTCCTGATACGCAAGCGGAAGAAGAGCCTTCAACTTTTGCTGCTAAGCCTTTTGCATTCTCTATTGCGCCTGACGCAGCAACACAAAATGAAGTTGCAAAAACAGAGGAAATTGTTAGCGACGCACCAAACATGTCTGAAAAAGCTAGCTTAGTTAAGAAACCAATATTAAGAGTTGGTCCGGTTGATGAAATTAATTATAAAAAACCTAATGAATCAAACGCAGCTCCAACAGATTTAGATATTATTAAGTTTGATAAAGAAAAATCAGAAGATATGTCACAAGCAACAAACAGCACATTAACTTCTGAGACAATGAAACAAACTTCAATACCAGCACCTAAGCCATTAAGTGTTGATCCTATTAAAGTTGTAATGGAAGACGGCACGCAACCACCTCTTACAGGTAGTGATGGCCGAGTTAGCCTTGGATGGGATGACAACTGGGGCGGAGATTTTAAAACATGGGGCTCACTAAACATGAACGACGCTCCTGCAAAAGCACCTGAAATAGATGACGAGCCAGATTACTTCTCAACAATGTTAGAGATTCCTAGAGACAAGCCATCTTATGGAAATAATGACGTTCCTTTTGTGCAACAAGTTCCACAAACAAAATTTGTTGAGTTAAAGTCAGGAACCCCTTTTGCTGATCCAAGAAGCATTACAACACCATCAGATGAATTCTATAACAATACATCAGAACGTTTAGGAACTATTTCGGCGACTCTTGGCGCATCTTCTGTTGCAACAATGGCATTAGAGCCAGAAGAGAGTTTAACAGAAACACAAAAAGCCATCTTAGCTTTTGGTGCAGGCGAACTTACAACAGATGATTTGCTTGAAAGAGATGATCTTGATTTAGGTGATGACGATTTGAACAAAGATGATTCATCATCGAAATATGCAAATGAATGGCAAGAAGTAGAAAAACCTTCTTATGATGAATCTTTCGAAGATGATCAAGATGGATTAGATTATGAAGATGATTATGAAGATGATTATGAGGACGAATTTGAAGATGATTATGAAGAAGGTCCAGAATTAACAGAAGCTGAAAAAGCAATTATGGCTTTCGATGCGATGAACTCATCTGAAAATGAAATAATTATTGATGAAGAAGAGGAAGAAGATGAAGTAGAAGAGCCTGTTCATTCTAAAGATGGTTATGTTAATTATGAAGATGATTTCGACGAGTTCGATGATCAATTTAATGATACAAAGAAACCTAAAGTAGATGAAGAAGAATGGGTTGAAGAAGAAACTGACGAAAAAGAATTAGAAGATGAAGAAGATGAATTCGAAGAAGAACTCGACGAAGAATTTGAAGAAGAAGAATTAGAAGATGATTTTGAAGACGAGTTTGAAGACGAGTTCGATGACGAGGAAGAACCAGAACTTTCAGATGCTGAAAAAGCTATCTTAGCTTTTGATGCAGCTAAAGGCGAAGACGCAGAAGATGAAGACTTCGATTTCGACGAAGACTTTGATGATGTATTCAATGGCGACTTCAATGACGAATCCGCGAAGAAAAAAGATGCAGAATTTGACGAAGAATTTGACGAGGAATTCGACGAAGAATTTGACGAGGAATTCGAAGAAGAGTTCGACGAAGAATATGATGAAGCAGCTGAGTTTGATGACGAAATAGACGAATCTGAAGAGTTTGAAGACGAGGATGAATTCGAAGATGAGGAATCTGACATCAATGCAGAGGAATTTGATGAGGACGAGGAATTTAAAGAAGAGCCAGAAGATGAATCTAAAGAAAAAGAAAGTCCAAAAGAAATTCCGGATATGGAAGTTCGAATTCCTGATGATTTAAGAGATGAATTATCAGAGTTCTTCTTAGTAGAAGGAATGGAAGAAAAGATTGAAAATACATTGAGTGATATTGTTAATGCAAAGAATAAAGGAAACAAGCTTGGCACCAACTTGATAGTAGCGGGCGATCCTAAGAGCGGAAAAACATATTTAACAATAGCATTAATTAAAGCAATCGGAAAAATACTTGATAACGGTAATGGAAGAGTAGCTAAGGTCCCAGCTGCAGCACTTCGTGGTAAGAAGATGGATAAAGTATTTGAGAAGGTTGTTGGAAGTGATTTGATTATTGAAAACATTGGATACCTTGATGATGAAAGTGTTAAAAACTTAATCGAGACACTGAAAAGCCAAAAATACGATTCAATGGTAGTTCTAGAAGGAAATAATCTTGCAATTGAAAACTTAACAAGCAAGTTCCCAGAGATTAACGAGATATTTACGAATCGCTTAGATATTGATGAACTCTCTCTTCCACAGTGGGCTGATATTGCTAGCGACTATGCATTAGAACAAGGATATGTTATTGGCGATATGGCTTCACTTGCGCTACATGCAAAGATAGACGAACTTAATGTTCCAACCAGAAGATTAGGAACAGTAGATATCATGGAAATAGTCGATGAAGCAATTGATAATGCTAATAGGCGTTTATCAGCAAAAGTAATCAAAAAGAAGAGAAAAAGAGAAGAAGACATTGAATTAGTTGAAGAAGATTTTGCGTAAGGAAGTAGAAATTGGAAACAGAAATATTAAAACAACAAGCAAACGAAGTTAGAAAAGGGATTATAAAGTCTGTCCATGCTGCGAAGGCAGGACACCCAGGTGGATCGCTATCAGCAGCTGAAATATTAACTTACTTATATTTTGAAGAGATGAATATTGATCCTGCAAATCCAGATAATCCTAACAGAGATAGGTTTGTTCTTTCAAAAGGTCATGCAGCGCCAGTGCTTTATGCGACGCTTGCGCAAAGAGGCTTTTTCGATAAAGAAGAATTATTAACATTAAGAAAAATTGGTTCACGTCTTCAAGGCCACCCAGATATGAATCTTGTACCTGGCGTTGATATGTCTACAGGTTCATTAGGCCAAGGACTTTCTACAGCAGTCGGAATGGCGTTGGCTGCAAAACTCGATAAAAAAGATTATAGAGTTTATTCGTTAATTGGCGATGGCGAATCCCAAGAAGGACAAATTTGGGAAGCGCTTATGTTTGCAGGCGCTAAAAAATTAGATAATCTTGTTGTTATCTTAGATAATAATAATCTTCAAATTGATGGAGAAATTTCTGATGTTTGTAATCCGTATCCGTTTGATGATAAATTCAAAGCTTTTAACTTTAATGCAATTTATGCTGATGCACATGATTTTGATTCGCTTAGCAAAGCTTTTAAGGAAGCGAGAAATACTAAGGGAATGCCAAGCGCAATTATTACAAAGAGTGTAAAAGGAAAAGGCGTATCGTTTATGGAAAATAATGCAGGATGGCATGGAAAAGCTCCAAACGATGAAGAATTCGAAATTGCAATGAAAGATTTAGAAAATATAGAGGCATAAAAGAGAATGAAGATTGATTTATCTGGTGAAAATAAAATAGCAACTAGAGATAGTTATGGAAATACATTAGTTGAACTCGGAAAAGAGCATGAAGATATTTTTGTTCTTGATGCAGACCTTGCGGGCGCAACTAAGACAGCAACATTTAAGAAGGCTTTTCCTGAAAGACATATTGATTGTGGTATCGCAGAAGGAAATATGATGGGCATTGCAGCTGGACTTGCATCATGCGGACACACTGTATTTGCATCTTCATTCGCTATGTTTGCAACCGGCAGAGCTTTCGAACAAATAAGAAATACAATAGCTCATACTAATCTTAATGTAAAAATTTGTGCGAGCCATGCAGGAATATCAGTTGGTGAGGATGGAGCAACACATCAATGTTGTGAAGACCTTTCTCTTATGAGAACAATTCCGAATATGGTTGTTATTAATCCATGCGACGATGTTGAGGCTAAAGCTGCGATTAAAGCAGCATATGAATATAATGGACCGATGTATTTAAGATTTGGCAGACTTGCAATTCCTGTGATCAATGATGAGGAAACTTATAAATTTGAACTTGGAAAAGGAATTGTATTAAAAGAAGGGAAAGATCTTACAATTTTTGCAACAGGCCTAGAAGTTTATGAAGCTTTAGTAGCCGCACAAAAACTTTCTGAAGAAGGCATTGATGCAGAAGTTATAAATATTCATACACTAAAACCTATCGATGAAGAACTTATTTGCAAATCACTTGCTAAAACGGGCAAGGGTGTAACTGTTGAAGAACACTCGCTTATTGGTGGACTTTATAGCGCTGTTTGCGAAGTTGCTGCAAAGAAAATGCCAACGAAGATTTTAGGTATTGGCGTTGAAGATGTATTTGGCCATTCCGGACCAGCTAAAGAACTTCTAAAAGAGTTTGAACTCGACGCCGAAGGAATTTATAAAAAAATTAAAAACTTCTTATAAAAAAATAAAAGCTTCAGGAAAACCTGAAGCTTTTTGTTTGTAATATATTAGTTATCAAGGAATATTAAATTTCTTTCTTTGTTCTTCTGCTTTGGCTTCATTAATTGCCTTTATCTTGTCTTCTTCTACGCCGGCCTCACCTAAGATTTGTTCTCTTTGATATTCTTTATAGAGTTTAATATATGCAGTCATATAGATTACAAATGCTAGAAGCATAAATGCTGCTGAAAAACCAACTAATACACCGACGATAGCAGGATGTTTATCGGTAATAGTTTTTGGAACAGAAATCAATATAAACATAACGGCATATAATACAGCCGTACAAATCTTTCCGCACCATATAGCGCCACCAATGTTTTTCCCTTTTACAAACAAGAAACTACTGAATGCAAGAGAAACTATTTCTTTAACAGCATAGATTATTATAAGGATAATAACACTATGGTATTTATAAACCACGCAAAATAGCATAGCAAATTGCATAGCTTTATCTGCGATAGGATCAATTATTTTTCCAAGGTCAGTTACAAGATTGAATTTTCTTGCAATAAAACCATCGATAACATCTGTAAGTGCCGAAATAGCAACTATTGCAACAGACCATATGTTATCAGAAATAGAATCTGCATTCATATAGACAACGCAGAAAATAGGCACAAGAATAATTCGTATGTATGTGAGTATATTTGGTATTGTGAAAAAATCTTTTTTATGGATTTTCATATAAACTCCTAACGCAAAAAACAACTTTTTGTGTCCATAAAGTATAATAAAGAAGAGTAAAAAAGTCAATGATTTTCAGTGATGCAAAAGCGCGAAAACCATTGACAATAAAGCATTTTTGGGGTATAAAAGAATAGACGCTAATAATAAATAAAGCGATAAAAATTGTATTTAAATACGAGGAGGATACACAATGAACAAAGTTGAATTAGTTGAAGCTATGGTTAAGAAAACAGGTCTTAGCAAAAAAGATGCTGAAGCTGCTTTAAAGGCATTCGTTGACACAGTTCAAGCAGAAGTTAAGAAAGGTAACAAAGTTCAATTAGTTGGATTCGGTACTTTCGAAGTTTCTAAGAGAGCAGCTCGCAAGGGTAGAAACCCTAAGACTGGTGAAGTTATGAAGATTAAAGCTTCAAAAGCTCCTAAATTCAAACCAGGTAAAGCTTTCAAAGATTTATTAAACTAATCTAAATTCAAAAGAGAAGTTGTGTAAAGCGCCCTTAGTAGGGGCGCTTTTTTCATGCTTATCTTTATGAAAATATAGTGAATTGTTTGATTTTACTAATAAATCCAAGTACAATAACTACATGCGTATAGATAAATATTTAAAAGTCTCTAGACTTATAAAAAGAAGAAGCGTTGCTAATGATGCCTGTGATGCAGGAAGAATAGCAGTAAACGGAAAAACAGTAAAAGCATCTTATGATGTTAAGATCGACGACGTTATCGAAATTGGGTTTGGCACAAAGACAGTTAAGGCAAAAGTGACAAGTCTTAGTGAAAGCACAAAAAAAGATGATGCGAAAGAGATGTATGTATTGTTATGAAATCAAAACAAAACATTAAAAAGAGAAAGATATTAGTTATTCTATTAGCCGCAATCTTCCTAGGTGTGAGTATTTTTTTGATTATAAGAATAAGTACTACACAAAAAAAGATAAAAGAACTTGAAACGAGAAAAGAAAGATTAGAAACACTTTTAGAAAGTGAAACACTAAGACAGCAAGAACTTGAAAATCAAGAAGTGTATGTTCAAACACAAAAATATATAGAAGAAAGAGCAAAAGCAATCGGATATGTATATCCGGATGAAATTATTTTCAGAAAGGACGACTAATGGAAAGACCATTAGAGGAACGATTCGAAGAATTTGTAGAAAAACATGAACTTATAAATTACGGTGACAACATCGTAGTAGGTGTATCTGGAGGCGCAGACTCAATATGCCTTCTTTACTTGTTGCGCAAATATTCGGAAAAAGTCATGTTCTCCTTAACGGCGGTACATGTGCACCATATGCTTAGAAAAGAAGAGGCTGATGCAGATGCAGCTTTTGTTCAAACAATGTGTAGAGAGATGGAAGTAAGATGCCTTGTTGCAAGATGCGATGTTAGAGGACTTTCAAAGGCATCAGGCATGAGTTTAGAAGAAGCTGGAAGAGTTGCAAGATACAGATCTTTTGCAAAAGTTGCCGAGACGATGCAACCAAGCAAAGTTGCAGTTGCGCACAACTTTAACGACAGCGTTGAAACGATTCTCTTGAACATGATAAGAGGAACTGATCTAAAAGGTTTTACAGGCATGAAAGAAATTGCAGTTATTAACGACCAGGTTATAATACGTCCGCTTCTTGAATTTACAAAAGATGAAATAAAAGAATTTCTTGAAATGAGAAAGATTCCATATAGGGAAGATTTGTCCAACTCTGAAACAGAGTTTACTCGCAATAAAATTCGCAACCAAATTGTCCCTATATTAAACAACATAAACCCACGCGCGCAAATTCATATTGCAAACCTAGCAAAGGCAGTAGAGAAGGTTGAACAATATACCGAATTGATGGCACAAGACTACTTTAACAAAGCGGTTTCATTTGGCGAAGAAAAGGTTGCGATTAGCCTTGGAAAAATCGAAGGTGCCGATCCTTTTATTAAAAGCAAAATTGTTTATAATGCGATAATTGCGGTTACAGGTCAAACGAAAGATATTTCTCGCGTTCATGTCGAGCAGGTAGTTGAACTTATTGAAAAGCAAACAGGAAAACAAGTTTCTCTTCCGTACGGATTTGTTGCAAAGAAAGATTATTACGACCTAGTAATTGAAAGAGATTATGAAGCTGAGCCGATAGAAATAGAACCAGAAGTTATTGTGATTCCACATACGGATATTTCTTGGAAAGAGCAGTCCAAAGAAGGCTTTGGTGGCGTTGTAATTACATACAACTTGGTACTGGTAACAGACGAAAATAGAAATCAATTAATGGCGAAAAATAATTTTACGAAAACATTTGATTATGATAAAATAATAGGCGATGTTACGCTGGGGGCAAGGGCTTCTGGCGATGTAATTGTACTTAAAGAAGGCACAAAAACACTTAAAAAGTTTTTCATTGATGAGAAAATTCCAAAGGTATGTAGAGATGATGTTCTCGTATTAAAAGATGAAGAAAGTGTTTTATGGATAGTCGGCTTTAGAATGGGAGAAAACTACAAAATAACTGAAGATACTAAGATGGCACTTCAGGTTAAAATAAGCGGAGGCAAAAATGACTGGTAAGATAGAAGTTCTAATATCTGAAAATGAGATTAAAGAAAGAATTGCTGAAATGGGTCAAATAATCAGCGAGAGATATGCTGGAAAAGAGTTACTTCTTGTTGGAGTACTTACCGGAAGTGTATTCTTTCTTACAGAATTAGCAAAGAATATAACAACACCAGTAGAAATTGATTTTGTTGCAGCATCTAGTTATGGCAATGGACAAGAATCATCGGGACATGTTGTTATTACAAAAGATATTAGCAGAAATGCTTGGGGCAAAAATGTTATTATCGTAGAAGATATTATAGATTCAGGATATACACTTAAAACCTTAAAAGAACTTCTTACAGAGAAAAGGCCAGCAAGTATAGAAGTTGCTACATTGTTAGATAAGCCAGAACGTAGAAAAGTTGATGTTTCTGTAGAATATGTTGGCTTTGAAATTCCAGATGAATTCGTTTTAGGAATGGGCTTAGACTACGAACAAAAATATAGAAACTTACCATATATTGGCATAATGAAATAGACATAGAAAAATTAGAAGAGGAAATTAAATGGGAAAAGGCGCAAGAGGAATAATTATATATATTCTGATTATAGTTGCAGTTTTTGCACTTATTTTTGCACTGACAGGAAGTCCATCTGTTGATGATGAATATTCATATAAAGAGTTTCAACAAGATATAGAAAACCAGGCAATCCAGGAAATCAATATTCATCAAAATTCAGAAATTCCTACAGGCTATGTTACAGCTGTTTTTAAAGACAAAACAGAAAAACGTTTATATATTGAAAACATTGGAACTGTAACTTCATTTCTTAAAGAACAAAATATTACATATAACTTAGAAGATGTAGAAAGAGCTAGTTTCTTTGTTTCAACAGTTCTTCCTATGTTAATCATGTTTATAATCATGATTATCTTCTTTGCAATTATATCTAACAGAGCTGGCGGTGGTGCTGGCAATGTTATGAACTTTGGTAAGACCAAAGCTAAGATGACATCGCAACAAGATAACAAAACAACATTCAAAGATGTTGCGGGACTTACAGAAGAAAGAGCTGAATTAGAAGAGGTTGTAGACTTCCTTAAAGATCCACAAAAATACACACGTGTTGGTGCACGTATTCCAAAAGGTATTATTTTAGTGGGCCCTCCAGGAACAGGTAAAACTCTTCTTGCTAGAGCTGTATCTGGTGAAGCAGGAGTTCCTTTCTTCCATATTTCTGGTTCAGACTTCGTTGAGATGTTCGTAGGTGTTGGTGCTTCTCGTGTTCGTGATTTATTTGGAGAGGCAAAGAAAAATTCACCTTGTATTATTTTCATAGACGAAATTGATGCAGTTGCAAGACGTAGAGGTTCTGGCCTTGGTGGCGGACATGATGAAAGAGAGCAAACTCTTAACCAAATCTTAGTTGAGATGGATGGCTTTGGAGTTAACGAAGGAATAATCGTTATGGCCGCAACTAACAGAGTCGATATCTTAGACCCAGCTATTTTAAGACCAGGACGTTTTGATAGAAAAGTATTTGTAGGTAAGCCTGATGTTAAAGGCCGTGAAGATATCCTTAAGGTTCATGCTCGCAACAAGCCTTTAGCCGAAGATGTTAGCCTTGAAACTGTTGCTAAAACTACTGCAGGATTTAGTGGAGCAGATTTAGAGAACTTACTTAATGAAGCTGCTATTAATGCAGCAGCAAGCAATAGAGCTTATATTAAACAATCTGATATTGAAAGAGCATTTATAAAGATTGGAATTGGTGAAGAAAAGAAGAGCAAAGTTATGTCTGAAAAAGAAAGACAAATCACAGCTTACCACGAGTCGGGACATGCAATTCTTTTCCACTTGCTTCCAGAAGTTGGACCAGTACATATGGTTTCAATTATTCCTACTGGAATGGCAGGCGGATATACAATGCCACTTCCTGAGAAAGATGAACTTTATAATTCAAAGGAGCAGATGCTCGAGAATATTATGGTTTCATTCGGCGGACGTATTGCAGAAGAACTTATGTTTGATGACATCACAACTGGTGCATCTCAAGATATCAAGCAAGCTTCTAGCATCGCAAGATCAATGGTTACTAAGTTTGGTATGTGCGATAAGTTAGGTCCTATCGATTATTCTACTTCAGAAGGCGACGAAGTATTTATCGGTCGTGACTGGGGACAAACAAAACCTTATTCAGAAGCTACTGCAGCAACTATAGATGAAGAAGTTAAAACTATTATTGATAGTTGCTACAAGAAAGCTAAAAAACTTATTAAGGATAATATGCAAATACTTAACTCTTGCGCACAACTTCTTCTTGAAAAAGAAAAGATTACAAGAGAAGAGTTCGAGGCATTGTTTGAGCCGGCAACACCACCAGCAGAAACTACGCCAATCACAGAAGCTTAAGACATCTATAATAAATTTTAATTCAAAAGACCTTTGGAAATCTCCAAAGGTCTTTTTATTACAATCAATTTCGAAAAATACGAATTTGTAGAGCTCTTTTATATGCTCGCGTCCCGTACAAATTCGTTCCAGTTTATTTTTGCCGTAAAATGTATACTTTTGTACCCCTGAAATTCCGAATCAAAAAACGGATTAATAGAAAGTTTTAAAATTGTTCAAAATAGTCAACAATAAAACAAGACTTGTTGAAAAAAAGCAATAAACGTTACATTAAAATAATAAAAAATTTTTGAAGTGGTACAAAACTAGTAATTTTACGGCAAAAAATTTTTTTAATTAAAATTAGTGTAATGGAACGCGAAGCTAGCGGTGCCTGCGCTAAAGATGGGCGCGCACC
>JAZRXA010000062.1:0-49112 GCA_045599965.1 Lachnospiraceae bacterium
AGGAAATGATATTTCTGAAGAATTAAAAAGTTTCTTTGAATATATTAAAACTGGTATTCCTACTGGGGAAGAAAATAATTTTGTTCACAGATTGGAACAGGAAGTTGAGATAAACCGTTTGAATGAAGAATGGGAGGCGGCATATATGACTTTTGAAGAGATTGTAAGATTAAAAGAAATACGCGTAAGAAAAGAAGCGTTGGAACAAGGTCGTGAAGAAGGCCGTGTAGAAGGTCGTGAAGAAGAAAGGCAAGCCCTTCTTGCAAATCAATTGGAGAAAGGCTTAATTACATTAGAGCAAGCAATCGAATGTGGCTATTCTCAGCCGCAAACAGAAAATTAATTTTATTCAAAGTTTAAGCAAGCGGTTTCAATAAACCAAAATATTAGTGAAATAAAAAAGGCTGTTGCGCAAATGCAACAGCCTTTAATTTAATCTTAGATTTTCTACCTGTCTTCTCTAAAGTAACTAAGTCCTAATGAAGCAGGTGGTTGATCCTCTCGTTTATTACGAAGTGATGTGATAATCAAAACGATTATTGTTATAACGTAAGGGATAGCTTTATAAAGTTCTTTAATTGCTAAGTTCGTACCTGTTGGAATATACATATGTAAGATGTAAAGTCCACCAAAAAGGATTGAAGCCCAAATTGAGTGGCCTGGACGCCATATTGTAAAGATAACAAGAGCGATTGCAAGCCATCCAATATCGCCGAATGCATCGTTAGCCCAAATACCACTTGAGTAATCCATTACGAAGTAAAGGCCACCAAGTCCAGCAACCATAGAGCCGATACATGTAGCGAAATATTTATATTTTGTTACATTAATACCAGCAGCATCAGCCGTAGCAGGACTTTCACCAGTAGCTCTTAACTTAAGACCAGTTCTAGTTTTAGAAATAACAACTGCAGCAATTATAGCCATAATAATTGCAACATAAGCTAAAAAGCCGTATGAACAAAAGATTGTTCCAAACCATCCTAGGTTCTTGGCAAAAGGAAGTGCAGTCTTAAAAGTTCTACCAGTTGTACTTAAAATAACTGAAGGAATATCAGCGTTTGTAAGTTTAATTAATGAACCACCAAAGAAGTTACCAACGCCAACACCGAATGTGGTCATTGCAAGACCAGTAACATTTTGGTTTGCACGAAGTGTAACTGTAAGGAAGCAATAAATAAGGCCCATAAGTAAACTTCCAGCCAAACAGCAAAGAAGCGGAATCATAACTGTAAGGAATGGGCTCATAGCCTCTTCGCCAACTTTTGTTTCATAGAAGAATGAACCGATAACACCGCAAATACCACCAACGTACATAATACCAGGAGTACCAAGGTTTAAGTTACCACTCTTCTCTGTGATAGTTTCACCAACACAACCGAACATAAGAGGTATTCCCTGAGTAATAGCTCTAGGAATGAAATTAACTAGAAAATTAAACATTAGCAGCTACCTCCTTTTTCTCAGATTTTCTGAACACAATCTGATAGTTGAGGAAGAACTCACATCCGATTATGAAGAATAAAATTATACCAGTAAGAATTGCTCCAAAAGCATCGTTAAGTCCGAACATAGTTGAAATTTCGGATGATCCACGATCTAAGAAAACAAGGAGCAAACTTGTGATAATCATATAAATAGGATTGAACTTAGCTAGCCAAGCAACCATAACAGCGGTAAAACCTCTGCCGCCAACAAGTGTGGTTGTCATCGTATGGTCCGTACCAGAAACAAGCAAGAAACCAACAAGACCGCAAATAGCACCAGAAAGAATCATAGTTCTTATAATAACTTTAGGAACATTAATTCCGACGTATCTAGCGGTAGGCTCGCTCTCGCCAACAACGCTTATTTCATATCCATGTTTCGTATATTTCATGTAAACATACATAATTGCTGTTAATACAAGAACAACAAGAATTATTAGAAGGTATTTTTGTCCGCCTATAACAGGAAGCCATCCTTCCTCGCTGCCAGCGTTAATAATACCAATCTTACTTGAGCCCTTAGGATTTTCCCATGTAACAACAAAGAAAGAAACAATCTGAATTGCTACGTAGTTCATCATAAGAGTAAATAAAGTTTCGTTAGTGTTCCATCTAGCCTTAAATACTGCTGGGATAACGCCCCAAATAGCACCAAAAACTATTGCCGATACGAGCATGATAAGAATCAATAACGCATTAGGAACTTTTCCAGCAAGTAAAAGCATAGGAGTGGTTGCGCCTAAAACACCCATTAAAGTTTGGCCATCGCCACCGAGGTTCCAAAATCGCATCTTAAAAGCAGGAGCAAGAGCAAGAGAAATGCCGAGCAAAATTGCTAAGTTTTGTCCAGTAGTCCAAAGACGCCTTTCCGTACCGAAAGCACCCTCGAACATAGATTGATAAATGCTTAAAGGATTTTCCTTAACAAGTAACATAGAAACAATACCGCAAATTACAAGAGCAACAATAACGGCAATTACTCTAACAATCCAAGCTCTCCACCAAGGAAGTTCTTTGCGCCTAACTATATGAAACAGTGGGACTCTACTAGTCTTATTCATTTGAATCGCCACCTCCTAACTTCGTCATCATTAAACCGATTTGGTTTTTATCAGCTTCTTTACCATCTACGATGCCATTAACTTTGCCACCGCAAAGAACTAAAATTTTGTCACAAAGCTCAATTAAAACGTCGAGATCTTCACCAACATAGATAATCGCAACGCCAGCTTTCTTTTGTCTGTTAAGAAGATCATAAATTGTATAAGAAGCATTAATATCAAGACCACGAACAGCGTAAGCAGTAAGTAAAACCTTAGGCGCTGAAGCAATCTCACGACCAACTAAAACTTTTTGAACATTACCACCAGAAAGTTTTCTAACAGGAGTAGAAAGATTTGGCGTCATAACGTCAAGTTCTTCAACTACATGTTCCGCAAGATCATGAGGAGTCTTTCTATCAGTAAAAATACCCTTACCTTTTCTAAAAGAACGAAGCATCATGTTGTCTGAAAGGTCCATATTGCCAACAAGGCCCATGCCAAGTCTGTCTTCAGGAACAAAAGAAAGAGCAATACCCATATCTTCAATCTCTAAAGGATTCTTACCTAAAAGTTCTTCTCTAGTGCCATCATCTTTAATAAATTCAACACTACCCTTCTCAACATTTTGAAGACCGGCAATAGCCTCAAGAAGTTCTTTTTGTCCGCAGCCAGAAATACCAGCAATACCTAAAATCTCTCCGCTATTAGCAACGAAATTTACATTATCAAGTTTTCTAACGCCGTCTTTATCTTTAACTGTTAAACCTTTAACCTCAATCTTAGGTTTAGGATTAACTGGCTCAGGACGGTCGATATTAAGAGAAACCGCATGCCCAACCATAGCATCAGTAAGCTTTTGTTGGTCGGCTTCACTCGTAACATATTCACAAATATATTTACCTTTTCTAAGAATTGCTACTCTATCAGAAATTTCAAGAACTTCGTGAAGTTTGTGAGTAATGATAATAATAGATTTGCCGTCAGCTTTCATGTTACGAAGAACATTAAATAATTTTTCTGACTCTTGAGGAGTAAGAACCGCTGTAGGCTCATCAAGAATAAGTATATTTGCACCCCTGTATAAAACCTTTACGATTTCAACTGTTTGCTTCTGAGAAACGTTCATATCGTAAATCTTTTGGTCAGGGTTAACTTCGAAACCATATTTATCGCAGATTTCTTTTATCTTAGTAGCAGCAGCTTTAAGATCATATTTTTCTTCGTTATCTAAACCAAGAACAATATTTTCTGTAGCAGTCATAACATCAATCAACTTAAAGTGCTGATGAATCATACCAATTCCTAACTCAAAAGAATCGCTAGGATCTTTAATCGTAACTGGTTTCCCATTCACAAAAATTTCGCCCTTATCAGGAAAATAAATTCCAGAAAGCATATTCATGAGTGTTGTCTTGCCACTACCATTTTCACCCAATAAAGCTAAAATTTCCCCTTTAAGTACATCTAGGGAAACATCATCATTAGCTACAACCTTATCACCAAAGGCCTTTGTTATATGTTTTAACTGTAAAACAGGAATTTTCTCATCCATAGTCTATCTCCGCAAAAAATGGGAAGGCCATAAAGACCTTCCCACTATATCTTAATTAAAGTACTGAGTTAAGCAATGTGATTCCATCAATTTGAAGATCGAAGTAAGGAGCACTTCTGTATTCTGACTCATGGAAGTATCCGTCTGCAACAACTTCAGTGTCACCAACATAGTCACCCATGTCATCAACATCCGCTTGGTAAGAAATCAACTTGCCGTTCTTATCTGTAACTGCATTAGCATTAATGAAAGTATTTGTATCTGGATCAATAACAATATTAGTAACTGTGAAAGTATTTGTATCAAATACATGAATTTCACCAGCGATGATTTTTTCCTTAGCCTCATCAAGAGCTTGTTGTGTCCATTGAGCTGCAACAGCTTCGTTCAAGTCGTCTGTAAGAAGAACGCTACCGCTCTCAAGAGTACCAGACCAGTCTTTTTCAATCTCTTTGCCATTTCTTAAGCAATCGAAGCAATGCTTAAAGTATGGAGTCCAATCAATTCTAGAAGAAACGATGTATGTGTTACGTCCAGCAGACATTGTTGAACCATTGTAAGAAACGTTAGGAACACCAGCGTTTTCACAAGCAGTAGGAGCACCAAGTGAGTCAGCATGTTGAGAAATAAGAACGCAGCCATTCTTAATAAGTGTTTCAGCACCTTCTTGCTCTAAAGTAGGATCGAACCAAGAGCCTGTGAAAGTAACTTCCATTGTAACTGTAGGACAAACGCTCTTAGCGCCAAGATAGAAAGATGTGTAACCAGAAATAACTTCTGCGTAAGTGTAAGCACCAACATAACCCATCTTAGCTTGGGCAGGAGTAATCTTGCCTTCAGCAATCATTTCATTAAGTTTCATACCAGCTGCGATACCAGCAAGGTAACGGCCTTCGTAGATACTAGCAAAAGCGTTTGCATAGTTAGGAAGCTTTTCTGTATGAGCCTTAACACCAGTTGCATGTCCGAATTGTACATCAGTAAATTCTTTAGCAGCTTGAATAATATAATCTTCATGTCCAAAGCTATCAGCGAATACGAAGTTGCATCCTTTGTCAACTAAGTCAGCAGCTGCTTCGTAACAAGTTTGATCTTCACCTTTGTTATACATAATAAGGTATTCAACGCCTTCTTCTTCACAAGCTTCTTTAAAAGCATTGATGAAGTTTAAGTCATAAGTTGAGTTCTCATCATGAATACAAATAAGACCTGCTTTGATTTTGTTTGATGACTTAGTGCCTGAGTCTTTCTTGCCACAAGCAGCAAGCATGCCAACTGCAAAAACTAATGCCATCAAAACCGCCAATACTTTAACAATTTTTTTCATTTCATTCATCCCCCGTATTTAATTATTCCTCAAATTCTATAGTTCCATTTTCATCCATCTTTGAAATTCTAGCCAAAGATTGAACTTCAATTCCCTTGTTTCTTAACTTGTTTCCACCATATTGGAAAGCTTTTTCAATAACAACACCGCATCCAACGCATGTAGCGCCAGCAGTACTGATTAAATTAACAAGACCAGCTAAGGCTTCGCCAGTAGCCAAGAAATCATCAATAATTAAAACGCGATCGCCTTCGTTTAAGAAGTCTTTCTCTATACGAGCAACATAATCGTTGCCATGAGTATAAGAATGAACTGTTTCTGTGTAACAATTAGAAGTGTCAATATTAATGCTTACAGTCTTCTTTGCGAAAACACAAGGCACTTTAAACCACTGAGCAGTGGCAAACGCTATAGCTATACCACTGTTCTCTATCGTTAAAACCTTTGTTATGTTTTCGTTTTTGAATTTCTCGTAGAATTCTTTTGCGACAACATTTGTCACAAAATCAACATCGATTCGATGATTTAAGAATGAGCTAACTTTTAAAACATCGCCAGGGAAAACCTTTCCCTCGGCTAAAATTTTCTCTTCAACCGCTTTCATATTTTCATCCCCCTTTTCACTGAAAAAAGAAAAATTTGAGATAAACTTCATTAAATTGCCAACCCAAAGTTTGATCTCAAAAAATTAAATTATCATGTGAACTATTTTATAATTCGATTATACTATTCACTTCAATATAGTTCAATTATGCATATTGTCCTAATTCACCACCCTAGACCACAATATATGTACAAAATGCCCATATGAAAAAATTGTCTACTGAGCGTCGGCCTCGAACTCATAGATGATTTCGCGAACTCTAGCTTTCGCCGCTTCAAGATCGAACTTCCAAACCCATTGTCCGGTCTCGTCAATACCTCCCCAAACATCCTTATCAATATCACGATCAGGGATGATATTCTTAACGACTTCATACTCACTTACAACAACAGAGCACAAAGCAACGATATCCGTCATCGAAAGCGAAGTTTCTACGCAATCTAAGAATTTATAGATAAAAGTTAACTTATCTTGAGTCGATAAGTCTTTAAGCATATTAAATAAGCAAGAAAGAACCATTTGCTGCCTGTTAGCACGATAATAGTCCGTATCAATGCTTCTAAGTCTAGTAAAGCTAAGGGCCTGTTTGCCATCAAGACGGTTAATACCAGCTGAAAGAGGTTCCGAAGAAGTGCTAAGAGCCCATGCCTCGGTCTCCGTTAAATCAATCAAAACACCGCCAACAAAATCCACAATTTCAACAAGTCCCGAAAAGTCAATTGTAACATAGTCCCTAATATTAAGCCCAAAGTTAGAGTTAACTGTCGCTAAAGCAAGCGGAGCTTTGCCGAAAGCATAAGCCGCATTAATCTTTTGCGCAGAAAGACCTGGAATAGGGACCTTAGAGTCTCTTAAAATAGAAGTAAACTTAATCTTGTTGTGCGTTTTGTCAATAGTGCACACCATCATGCAGTCACTTCTGCCCTGAGAAACCTCCATATCCTTAGTATCAATACCAAGGAAAAGAATATTATTAATCTTTTCGGATGAATACTTGCTGTCTTTATCTCTTTGATCATCTTCAGTAATACCAAGTTCTTCATCCGTTTTGTCCATCTTTACATGTTTCGCATGGCCCATAAGAATAGCCGCAGCAATGGCACCAACGATAATAACGCCAACTAAAACAGCAGCAATAATCTCCACAACCTTCATAGTCTTCTTAGCCTTAGCCGAAGTCCTCTTAGGATAGTGGTAATGACGATGGTGATGACGATGGCTATGAGAAGAATGTTCTAAAGACTCGCTATAGCCAGCCTCTTTCTCATCACTAGACACAACCTCGTAGCTCTCATACTCATCTTTAATAGGCTTGGCCGTGCCTTTGCCCGTGCCACCCCTATGTTTGCTCTTGCCATAAAGCCTTTCGCTCTTAGCCGCCGCCTTCTTCATTAATTTTTCTTTAGTTGAGTCAGTTAACATAATTAAATTTTATAATCTTCCTATGTTTTTACGGAATGTTAGTATTGTATATATAAAATGATGTGATTGCAAATTATTTTTTGCAATTTTCCCATGGCTATGAAACGCGAAGCTGTCGGTGCCAGCGCTAAGGATGGGCGCGCACCTTGCTTCGCTATTTACGGCAGCTAATCTCATCCGCCAAAACATTTCGCCCGCCTGCTGCCTACTACTATGGAAGTGGAGCGAATGTCTGGATTTTGAAGAAATTTTTGATTTTTAATAGAGTTTCGCTCCGCCTTGATGCACAAAACAGTCTCGCCACTTCTCCCTAAAAGCGTTGCATCCAGAATAACAAAAATCATTGCTGCAAGCGCAATGACATTTATTACCTTCCAAGGTTTTTCCTTTATTAAAAAACTAAGCCCGGTCCAGATGGCTAAAAACAAAACTATATAATCTTTATAATTATCCTAATTCATCATAACAACTTTCTTAAAGTTTGAAGTTTTGATTTAACATTTATATTATTTTCAGTGGCAATTTTTTCCATCCAAGTCGTATCTTCTTCTCTGTATGGATCCGTATAAAATCTTTTTATAAATCTTTTAATATGACTTTTAAAAGACCAATTCAGGTTTGATGAATTATTAATGGAATTGAAGTCTTCCACTGTTTGGTTTTCATCTGCAGCACCAAAGAAATACCTAAGAATCAACACGTCTGCAAAAGTAAACGGCATAACATCATCTTCAAATTGTAATAGTGAATCGTACGGCCCGCCCTTCTTTATATCATCTGTTACCAACGAATAAGCGCCAATTGTCTGCGCAAGTGATATAGCATATACTTCGCCTAAATCTCCTGCGCAGTATAAATTTCTATTTTCTTTTACATTATTTTTAAATATCTTATAAACCTGTAAATCTTTCAACATTTGATCCGTATATAATTTAATTTTTTCAGCTCTAATATCCGCATCAATCAGTGTCAAAACCTCTTGTCCATGATTTTTTAATTCAATTTCACGTATCTGTTCGTATATAAACACGCCATCATCAAAAAAAGTAAACAAAATATCTTGAAGTCCAGCCTTATAAAAATGAATTATTGCATTAGTGTCTAAAGAGGCTCTCAATCAGCTAAACCTCCTATCAAATCATCCAAATCATCTTCATCTTCATCAGCAAACATTATTATTTTATCACTAACATCATCTATCGAAAGATTATAACAAGATAATACTTTTTCCAACGTTTCTTTAGGTACAGCACTATGATTGTAATTATAAATAACATAATCTAAATATTCATACGGAATACTAATTTCATTGCTAGGTACGTTCAGCCTTGCATTTCCACCAACACTATTTAATAGATTACCTACTCTTTTTTCAATTCGTTCATTATCAAGACACAGCTTTTGGTTTGAATTTATGACTCCTAAACTATCTAACCTATTTACTGCCATTTCAAAACTAACATTAAATTCTGACATAATTCGAGCTATATCCATTGCAGACAGCCCTTTTTCATTAAAATTTTGTATTTCTAAATCAATGAATCTATTCACGTCGTCTGCAGGCATTAGCAAACAAGCAGCAAAGTAATTTGCTTCTTGCTCCTTCTCATTAGTACTTCGCTCACTAATTGTAGTGTTATCATCAATAAAAGAATTCGTATCCTCTAAATGCAAAATAACATGGCCAATTTCATGAGCTAGTGTAAATATTTCTCTTGATAATCGGCTACAAGTATTTGTGAAAATTACAATATCATTATCTTTTTTTAATGCAAATCCAAGGTCAGCATTTGCTCCAAGCGGATATCTTAATAACTTATATCCTAATCTTTCGCATTCTTTGAATAAATCTATTATCCCATATCTGCTTACCTTGCATTTTTCTCTAATCGAATCCGCTTCAATACGAATTTCTCTTTTTCTGTTATCTTGCATTTATGCCCTCCTAAAGCATATCCTTACGTTGAATCTTTGCACACAAGTGTTTATTTGCATAAAACAAATCAAGCATATCAATTATTTTTTTAGAAGTTACACTTTCTTCTCCAGTTCTATATGATACTACTGGAGTTTCATCAAGCACTCTTGTGATATCTCCAACTGTTACTTCAAGTACTTCTGCCACTTTTGAAAGAATATCTAATGTAATGCTATTAACACCACTTTCAATTCTTGCATATTTTTGTCTGCTTACTCCAATTTGATTAGCAACTTCCTCTTGTGTGAAATTTCTAGCACATCTTAAAGCCTTAATACGGCCTCCTAACACCTCGTTCATAGTGATTTCTCCTTTTCTCACTCCCATTATATCATAAAAAAACACATTTTCAACCAAAATGTTATATTTTTATAACATGACCTTTTTCTTATGTTATATTTTTTAGCAACAAAAAACCGGAGGCGAAGTCCCCTTTTTGACATTGATTGATTTTTAGGGGACTTTGCCTCCGATTTAGTTCTTTTTCTCAGCCGGATTTCTTACATGTTCCGCTGATTTTGTATGCCAAGGCACCAAGCAAGGTGCCGATCGTATTCATAATTACGTCATCAATTTCGCATCTGCCTAACGCCAAAATATATTGAAGCGCTTCTATGATGCAAGAAAAAGCTAGGCCTATTAATATCGCCCAAAGAAAATTATGTTTCCATTTTGCAGGTAAGACAAAAGGAAGTGTTAGGCCAAGAGGGACAAATAAGAATATGTTCATAAGCATCGAGCGATACAACTCTGGTTGTTCTTTTATGTAATCTATTTATCACTATGCTTGCTTTAAAATTATTTGTACTCTCGCCTTTGTTTTTTTGTTGAATCAGCAATCTTATCATAAGCTAATAAATATTCTTTTATTTTTATAATGGAGCCTCCTCAAAATATTTATAAGGATTCATAAGATAATCATATTTAAGCCATTTATATTGTTCATCTATTGTTTTGGCTATCGTTTGCTTTGTGATTTTACTATTATTTGCAGGTATAGTATATTTTCTAATTCTAGCAAAATTGGCTGGTGCCAAAATAATCCCATTTATAATTACAGCCTTCTTGAAATATAAAAAACATCCTTTCTGATATTTCATCCTATCATTAGTTTTATCCTTCAATATAAACGCTTCAACCTTAAAATCTTCCCATGTGCATTCATATAACATTTTATCTCTAATGTAAGAGAATGGATTTAATTTATTTTTAATAAAAACAATATCAATATCATTTAATAAAATACTATCGCAAATATTTACATCTTTATCAAATGTTATAGAATAAATCGTTGCTGCTTTTGAAATATAATCATTTAACCCAGTTACCCTTGTTGCAAAAGAAAGTGCTATTTTAACATCTTCTGTAAAATCCAAAAAAGGACTATATCCTCTAGCATGCTGGACAAATGCGCAAAAATTATAATCTACGGATTCATTGTCAAAAATTTGTTTATATTTACTTAACAAATTAGATTCTTTATAGATACTTTCAAGTTTATTGATATTAATTATATCTGGACTATCTATTTTAAGATTTCTATAAATAGATGGCATTAACTGGTAAGATGCTAAAGTATGTCCTCTATAAAATGTTTGATTGTTATTTTCTTTTAACAAATTCAAATCTAAATTTACTAGTTTAGATATTGCTCGAGTTTCCTTAAAACATACGCTAAACAAAACAAGCATAGAAGCTACCTGTAACAATAATATTATACTATCCTGTGAATAATCTAATATATATGAATTGTTTTTTGATATATTTTGTTGCACTTCTTTAATTGCATCAAAAACATTTTTTGTTCTCTCATTTTCAAATTCAGTATCAAGTTTTTGAAGCATACTAATATTTTGGCTAATTGACTCAATTATTTTGTTGCCTTCTTTATTTTTTATAATTTTATTCATGCAAAATTGATAATTAGGCATTTTTTCGAAACCACTCATAGAAAACACTTCTGTAACATCTAAGTGTTTATTTAACCGTTCATATAAATTTTTTAATGATTCAAATAATAGATTTCTAGGAGTCACAGTCATAATTCTATCCCTTCATATATCATGCTATTAAATTATTTTTCATAGAATTTTCGGAGGCAAAAGCCCCTTTTTGACATTGATTTTAAATTTTTAGGGGACTTTGCCTCCGATTTAGTTCTTTTTCAGCTAGTTTTCTTACATGTTCCGCTGATTTTGTAAGCCAAGGCACCAAGCAAGGCGCCGATCGTATTCATAATTACATCATCAATTTCGCATCTACCTAATGCTAAAAAATATTGTAACGCTTCTATAATACAAGAAAACCCTAAAGCTATCAATATCGCCCAAAAAAAATTATGTTTCCATTTTGCAGGTAAGGCAAAAGGAAGTGTTAGGCCAAGAGGGACAAATAAGAATATGTTCATAAGCATCGAACGATACAACTCCGGCTGAACCTTCGCTTCCACAAAGCTAAAGAACGGCCTAAGAATAATTTCAACAGTCTCGCCACTTCTCCCAAAAAGCGTTGCATCCAGAATAACAAAAATCATTGCTACAAGCGCAATGATATTTATTACCTTCCAAGGTTTTTCCTTTATTAAAATACTAAGCCCGGTCCAGATAGCTAATAACAAAACTATAAAAACTGCTATAAGCCAAAGTGGCCGGCAATAAATCCAGTGAAGCATTTATTTTTATCTAGACTCTTTTGTATTTGAAATCAGAATATTTTAAAAAAGTATAATTAAACTTAGAGCAAAAGCAACACATTTATTTTGTTTAATATTTCTAACACTATGCAAATCTTCGTTAACAAGAGGATTTTATATGTATTTTTTCAGCCATCACTGATTAAATAATATTTTTCAAATACAAAAAGATAATAAAGTGAATCTCATATTATTGGTCTGAAAAATATAGTTTTGTGTTTCATAATAAATATAATCTTGTACACTTTCTTTCATTTTTTCATAATCGACTGTTCTTGCTAAAGAAGTACCTACTTTTTCTTGCTTTTTGAATATACTTTTATGTCTTTTCTTTTTTTCTACGCTGTTCGCCAAGTAATTTCTCGTTTAGGGAATCTTGTATTCACATCGTTTAAAAAAGCTTTTAGTTCTTTCAAATAGCCCTTGTTTAATTCAGCCTGACTGTAAATTCCTGGGCGTTTTAAATCTTGTACTGCGCAATCTAATTTAATTTGTTGCTCATTCATGACACTAATTATATTATAAAGTCTTTCCAAATCAATAAGATTTTCTTTTCGTGTTTTTTCCAAATCATCGCAGAATATCTTATCAAAATTTGGTTTCATCCCATACAGTGCCATCATTACCTTATTATTATAGTAACATCCTTCTCGATATAAGAATTCAATTTCATCATCCGAGTTGGTAGTAGCTCCTATAAGCATATTTGTATACGCATTACTTAACATAACCCAATACGAAATTTGATTATCAAAAACATCTATATATTCTCGAATCTTATATTTCCCTTTTTTTGTTGAAACTATTGCTCTAATCCACTTTATTATTGAACAAGATAAAACAACTAATATGGGTACTACTGCTAATACAATAACAAAAATCCAAATCAATACAGGTGCTTTTTCTATATCAAATACGTGTTCTGCAATAATTGACCCCAATGCAATCATCAATTCCCAACACAATGAAAATACTATTGATTCTTGCGAGAATATTTTTTTTCTTATCTGCTCAATATCTTTTTTCATGGCCATTTCTTGCCATTCGCTTATACTTACTCTTTTCACTTACACACCCTCATTCCGAAACAACTTTTCCTTTATTTATATATGGAATTTTTTAAGACTATTCAATTGTTCGCACACTATACAAGCGTTATCTCTTTGATCCTTATAATCCACATCTCTAACCCATTCAATTTGAGATATTCTATGACCATATGATTCTTCCAATAATTTGTGAAAATCAGAATCACGTAAAGCTTGTGGCAATCCCGTTTTATTTTGACTCTGCACTATATAATCCAAAGTGTACTCGACAATTCTGGCACAATTTTCAATTTGGTAATAATACACCCTCGTATCGTATTTTTGAAAATCGTGATTAATATATTTATCTTTAACTACACATGCTCTTTTTATAGCTGTACCACTACACTGGAGATTGTTACGTAAATAACGTTTTCCTTTCGACCATGCAGACCCACCACCTTTTTGCTGCGAACCAATAAATTCTATAGCAAGTCTCATACAATTATTATTGAGTTCTTTAGGACCCGCTGGTGCAAAAACATACTTAGACATTATTAAAATCCCTTCTTTCTCTCTATTGAAATACAACTCAAATGTTCAAGACATTTTAAATTATATGACTTATTTATTGTCTTTATCATTAACAATGTGAACTTCCTACAAAATTATCTTCCGATATATTTTCATTGAAACATCAATGCTTTTAGTGATTTTTGCTATGCTATATATTTATGAAAACACGTAAATCGTGGTTGAAAGAATATAAATATCACTAGCTAAATACTTATTCTACTTTCACTCCCCATGAAATCTGATCTTTTCCTTTACCATTAGGCTTATTCTTCCAAGTAGAAAACAAGAATTTATCAAATTCGAAAAACTCCGTTTCCTTAAACGGATGTTGTCTATCATAGCTTCCAATATTAGTAATAAGCCCAGTCGATACAGATTTCAAATCATACTCTTCATATTTCATCGATGGAAGCAACATCAAATAATAGAAGAAATTAAATGAATCATCCATTTTCATATGTTTTACGATATCCGAATATTCATTTTTATAGTTGTAATCAACAAAAAGTGCAAGATTAATCGCACAAAATGCAAAAAGCTCATCATCAACGCGCTTTGAATAGTATGCTACACCATCATATTTCAGTTTTTTACATCCCATCATGATTGCCTGAGAAATAATGTATTCTGATTTAAATGTTCGGTCTTTCTCATTTATTCTATAGGAAGTTGCTATCATCAGCATCAAAAGCTTTAACCATGTATGTACATAATCTGCTTCAAACTCGTTTAGTTTAGAGAAATCTCTAATAGAAACTGCTAGATTGAATATTTTCTGAGTCCCATCAAGCAATACAGGGGAAATATTAAAGTCAATTGCCGATGGAAAACCGGTTTCTATCCAACAACCATAAGACGTATTTGAAAGATATAAACTTGGATTCCCTGGAATACTAAACCTATAATTTCCTGACCTAGCTCTCTTTGATTGTGGCAAATGAAGCATATCTTTTGCTGAATAAGAATTAGATGGATTACCAATTCTACAACGAAACAATTGAAGTTCTTGTGTTGGTAATCCCGAAAATGCAGAACTTTGATAAATGGTATTTACAGCTAGTGGCTTATCGCCAATATCTTTCAGAAGATTTTTTATTATTGTATTACATTTAGCAATATCGGCGTGATAGTAACTCTTTACTGATTCTAGAATTTTATCTCTATACTTCTCAATAATGAATAAACTTTCTTGATCTGCACCCGCATTTTTTGCTTGAATCAGCAAAGTGCGCAAACGTTTAGATAAATCCAATAGATAATCACTATCCCATTCCACGATAAATGGTGCGTATAAATCTTTGTTTATGAACCCATTATTTAGCCATGTTAGTTTCATTTAATTTGTCCTTTATTTATACTATTCTATTAAGCGTTGGCAAATACTTAGTTTGTAAAAACCACTAAAATTTTGAGGATATCCTAATTATACTGGCATTATCAAATAATAAAGACCACTCTTAACATGAACAGTCACACTCTTAGATATTTTTTCCTTTAAATCATTTATGAAATTTTAAACGAATTTTTTTTGAAAGTTGCTTTATATATCCAACTCCCGTCGACCAAACATACTTGAATTCTTTGGTTTTTAAATTTATTGCAATAAATAATCCGTTATAAATTATTGAATAAACCAATAATTTAATGATAAATCCAAACCACCCAAATATATTAATTTGACCTACAACATACGATGATGCAAAATACAAAATTACAGTCAACGCTAGATAATAAGCATATTTTAAATAATAACTAATAGGATTCTTTTTAAAAATATATTTAAAAACCAAAACCGGATCAGAAATGCCAATCGTCAAAATTCTTGCAATAGATGTGGCAAATAAAATTCCAAACAGTCCCCATTCCAATCCCCACCATATTGACAATCCAATATTTAAAAGTGATGTTAATATTGGAACATATTTAGATTGAACAAATAAGCCGCAAGTTACTCTATATGTGTAGGCTGCATAATGGACACTTCGAATGTACAATTGGAGAACAATCGCAAACAAAGTTGCAGCATCTAGTAGATAATCTTTTCCAATCCAATTTGTGACAAATATATCCCCTAAAGCAAATATTCCACTACAAACAAAACCATATAACCATGCTGAAACAAGCATTATTGTGTAAAATACTTGTTCTTTCTTTCTTTCATCTCCACCAGCATTTAAATTACCAACACTCGGTGTAAGTGCATTTGTAATAATCCCAATAAATGTATTAGCTGTTTCAGTAATTAATGTATAATTCGAATATAAACCAACTGACTGAACTCCTTCTTCTTCAATCGCAGCAATAAGTATATTGTCAGTACCATGAATAACTGCAGAATTCATCTTATAAATAAAAAGTGCACCGACATCCTTTTTTATTGACTGTAAAAAACCTTTGTCCAGTTTTGATTCTTTATATTCCTTTAGGAATGGATATATTTTATCCGTTTGACGTGAAATAAGTATATTTTCTAAAACAGCACAAACTATTTGAATTACTAAGTACAAAATATAATTTCTAGTAAGAACCAAAAATATTATCTGAAGTATAATTTGTACAAAATGAATAACTTGGTGATAAATATTTGTAACATGTTGATTTTGGTCAGCAGAAAGGAGTGATTTTTTATGAGCAGCAAAATAAGTTATAACCGTACTAGACAAAAACAAAACATATAATAATGTTATACTTTCTGGGATGTCTGGCTGATTTTTTATTAAATATTTAAGAAATGGAATAAGTGCTATTCCAACTGCCAAAATGATAATAGCAATAATTCTATAAACTTTCCTGTAGAACGCAACCAGTATTCCAACCTGTTGCTCATCATGTTCTTTAAGTGGTTTATAAAGATTATAAACGATTGCCGTTCCAATACCTAACTCTGCAAATGAAAGAATCGTTAAAACATTAGAAAAAATACCGTTTACTCCAAGGTATGTTTTTCCTAACATTAAAATAAAAACTGAGCGTGAAACAAACCCAAGAATTGTATTTAAAATTTGACATATTAAGGCAATATTTGCATTTCTAACTACATTCGCTGTTCGTCCACGCGAATTAAAGCCAGATTTAAACCTTGTTTTCAAAATATTATCCTTTCTTTCATTACTATAAGCAAATATGTCCACATAACTAACTTAAATAAAAACTCATCTAATATTACATATATAAATCTAAATAAGGTAACTTATACCAATAGTTTTTCCCATTCTTTACTAATATGAGAAGCTGAATATCTAGATAAATTATCTGTAGCGTGATTTGACAAGTATTGTCTTAGACTTTTATTATCAATCAATTCACAAATTTTTTGTGCCATACTATCTATATCGCCCAATTTAATCAAAAATCCATTTATACCATTATTTATTATCGTTTGTGGACCATAAGGAGCATCAAATGCTACTACTGGAAGATGAAATGCCTGCGCTTCAATTAACACTAATCCAAAAGCTTCAAGTCTTGAGGTCATAATTAAAAAAGATGCTTCGGAATAAATATCACTAATATTATCTGCTCTTCCATCAAGAAAAACCTTACTAGATAAATTATTTTTTTCTATCAACTTTTGTAGTTTGTCTCTCTCGCAACCCTCTCCGTATATGTGCCATTCCCATCCTTCATAACATTTCAATACTTGTTTTGCCACGAGTATCGCCATATCAAATCCTTTGACATCAAAGAGATTTCCAATGCTTATTATACGAGTTGATTCTGAATTATATGCAGTTTTAGACTTTTCGTAAGCGCATATATTAGCTATCGAAACACATTTTTCTTTAAATCCGTACTTTTTAACTATTGAATCCAAGTTGTTCTTAGTCAGAACAACATATTTATTACACAATTTCAATGAAAGTTTACGTGAAAAATTTATTCGCTTAATTCCTGCTGTATCTAAAGATGAAAATTGGTCCCATATGATAAGATTAACGTTATGTCTCAACATCTTTGTTAAAATTAAATAAATAATCAAAGATGAATCGCTACAAATTATATTCCTAATTGTTCGAGTCTTCATCAATACCAATATATTATTTATAATTATACGCAACATCCTTAAAACTTTAATTGATTGCTGTTTATATACTTTTATGAATTCTATCTCTTGATTCAGCGGATAAATAATTTTTTCATTAGGGCCAAAACTAATTATTGATACTTTATAATTTGATTTTTCCACAAAAGCATTACAAAGTAACTGCACCATTCGTTCAGTGCCCCCACCACGTCCCATATCTCCAGTAATGCAACAAATTTTTGTCTTATCACATTTCATGAATTATATGATTTTCGTCATTTATCCCGAAAATTACTATCTCCTTTCTACTATTCATAAAAATATTAAATGCTAGTTTTCTATTCATTTATACATCCATGCTATTTTATCAATTTATTGTTATCATAATTTAACCTCTACAAATCTATGCCTATTAATTCTTTTTTCTGTAGAAGGAAGAATCAAATAATCCCCATATGCTTTAGCAAGCCACTGGTCATAGTCTCTAGGAATATTAAAATAATAGTTTTCAAACGTATGTTTAATAGCAGGATAGTATACTTCTTCATCAAACAATAAATTTTGATATCCCAAATTACTCGCAAAACTCGTAATCATTGTACCTGAACTCTTTTCTTCCAAGGTCATCCACCATGTTCTCAATTTATCAATTGTTTTTGACGAAAACAAACCCAAGCATCTACAAAATAGCAATGTTATCTTTTTATTTGGTTTCCTTTGATTATATTTCATACCTATTGCAATTGTATGAAGATCAATCATCATTGCTCTTAATTTCAATAACTTTGTATTCTTCACTCTATCTAATGGGAAAATATCAATCCATACACCATGACATATGTTTATATCTGCCATAGCATATTCCTTCATAATCGTATTTTTTTTTCTTATTTTAACGATTGGAATTGGATACTTTGTGTCGAACCTTGTTGCTTGACATACATAATCTGTTGGAAGTGCATCCTTTATTTTCAAAAATTTTTCAAAATCAGTTCTTGGCATTGAAATGTCGACATCATCATCCCAAGGAATAAAACCATTATGCCTTATTGCACCCAAAAGAGTTCCACTAGTAAGAAAATATTGTATCCCATTTTTATCACAAAAATCAGTTACATCATACAATATTTGTAATTCAGTTTTTTGTAATTGTTCAAGAAGTTTTCCTTGAACACTAATAATTTCCCTGTTTTGCATTTTATTCCTTTAAAACTTCTTCAATTAAATTCTCTACAGCACCTACCGTTTTTTCCGTAGAGAAAAACTCACTTCGTTCTTTTGCCTTTTCAGCATAATGATGGCATAATGCTTCATCACCCATCATTTGTTTCAATCCCTGATAAATTCCTTCTTCAGAATTATCAACAACAATTCCATATTCATTATTCTCACCCAAAGTTTCAATGGTGCCAGAAACATCTGTTGCTACAACAGGTAATCCTACTGTTAATGCTTCAACAATTACTGTTGCCAACCCTTCTTCACGAGAAGATAGAACATATAAATCTGATTGATGCATAATCGCATATGGATTGTCACAAAATCCCAAAAAGTGTATATATTCTTCGGCGTTATGTTCTTTTACAAGATTTTTTAATTTGCTTTCTTCTGCACCAATTCCCATAATTGCCAAATCAAATCTATACTCTTCTTCCCACATTTTCACAGTCACATTTATTAGTCGATCATATCCTTTTTGTGAAGTTAAGCGCCCTGCTGTACATATCAAAAATCTTTTTTTTTCAAAAGGAAGTTGCACATCTTGCTGGGCTAATAATCTGACTCGATCAATATCGTATGTATTATAAATTGCCTTTGTTGGAATATTTGTATACTTTTGAAACGCATTTGCAACACTTTCAGAAACACCAATAACCCTATTAAAACTAGAATATGCCGCAAATGCTTTATTCTTATTCAGCCATGGTCTTACAATTATTTTTGATTTTGGATTTCCAAAATGTATCCACGCCAATTTTTTTATATTTTTATCTCTACATCCAGCTAATACTTTTACCGGTAAACCATGCATATAGGCTATAACAATATCGTATTTATCCTTTCCAATAAAATAATTATACAAAATCTTCTCCGAAATAAATTTGTAAATATATGAAACGCCTCTGAAACAAAGTGCTTTTTTGCATTTATATGTAATATTGGAGTCTAAAAGTAAAAGATTTACACCTCCACTAAACATTGTTTGAATTGTTATATCATATCTTGTTAAATCCATATGATTTACCAAATTAACAAGAACGCGTTCTGCTCCACCACCACCTAAATTTTCAACTAAAAATAATACTTTAATCATTGTAATTTTCTCGTATTTTGTTATAGTCCTTAAATATTCTTAATGATATATTGAGTCAACTGATTTTTCATATGAATTGCAGTTAAGATTACGTTGAAAGAAAATAAAAATTTCACTATTTTTTCATATTCATAACTACTTAGCCGAAAGCTTCTCAATTATACTGCTTTCAAAAGAATACTCCACTTGTTTTTCATTCTCAAAACGTTTAATTGCCAAATCAATTAGCTGATCAATCAATTTTGAATAAGTCACCCCTTTTGATTCCCATAAATAAAAAGCTAACGAGCCTGGGATAGTATTTATCTCATTCAGCCATAATTTATTCGTATCTAAATCTATCATATAGTCTATTCTTACAACACCACAACATTCTAAAAATTTAAATACTTTCATTGAAATATCTGAAATATTATTTCTCATTTCTTCCGAAATATCTGCTGGAATCTTTCTTTTTAAACTCGCCATTCCTTTGCTTCCACATTTTTTTGCGCCAGATACATACTTCTCCTCAAAATCTAATATTTCATGCGACGTAATAGGTTCTTCGCATTCTGAAACCATACATTCTTTAGTATCTCCTAAAACCGAACAATTAACTTCTTTCAAATTTAAAATTGCACGCTCAATTAATATTCTTTGGCTGAACTTAAATGCATTTTTAACTGAAAAATATAAATCTTCCTGATTACGCGCAACTGAAATACCAACACTTGAACCTAAATTTACTGGCTTAACAATGACTGGATATGTAAAACATTTTTCTATTGACTTAACAATATCTGTGACGCTGTCATAATCATTTATAGAAAAGCGTTTTGCAGGTAAAACTGGAAATCCTTCTGATTCAAGTGCAATTTTCATCATATATTTATCCATACCTATGGCAGATGAAAGAACATCACATCCCACAAATGGCGCATCCAATGTTTTTAAAAAACCTTGAAGTATTCCATCTTCTACATTAGTTCCATGAACAATCGGGAAAAATACATCTATACTTGCTATTCTTTCTTTTCCCTCTTGAATCGGGAAATAAATCATTTCAACAATACCATTATTTTTCGTAAAGACAACTCTATGGCACTGATTGATAAGTTCATCTTTACTATAGAATGATTGTATATTTCTTAAAATTTCTCCATAATAGAATTCATTTTGTTTTGTAATAAAAACAGGGAAAATATTATATTTTTCATTATCCATATTTTCCATTGCTTGAATCGCTGAAACAATAGAAACATCATGTTCTACGCTTCTTCCTCCAAACATGACAGCAATATTCATTTTTTCCATAATTACCATCCTCTCAATCGTTGATATATAGTTCTCCCAATTAGGAGAATCGTTCCCTTAACTTGACATTCAAAAGGAATTGATATGTTATTTTTCTTTGCATACAAATATATTTCTTTTATGAATTGATCATCATTTCTATGTTTGCATAAATACCCCAAATACCACTTTCTGTTTTTTTTATACTTCTCAATATCAAAACTGGTTTTATACCTTTCTAATAACCCCAAAAAATCAATTGCTAATAGAGTTCTGATGCATTTTACGCAACGGCCACAATTCTTTGCATCTTTATAACACACTACAAGATTCTCACAAACAATCGTTTCTTTTGAGATATAGTTTATTTTTTCTACTCTGTTCATTCCTTCGTTCGAATTTAGGAATTCAATATTATTCGTACACAAACACGAAAGTAAAAAACACTCATAATGTGCGGGATCACAATTCAGCCCACATTCAAAGCTATCAGTATTTACACCCGGAGAATAATAATAACGGCAAAAGAGCTTCTGAAATAGTAATGTTAAGCCTAAATTTCTATATGTATGCGTCCATTCAAATCCATCATCCCAGAAATATTCGCTTAAAAACCGATTTAAATTCGATCTAACATTTATAAGAGGATATCCATATTGTTTGCAAAATTTGGTAACATGTTCTCTTTCACCCAAATATATTTTCTCTTGGCTGTCGTCATATCCTCCAATTCCGTTATGATGCGCTCCGTTTTCATAGAAAGTCAAATGTGTCAATTTATAGTTTTCTAATCGACAATCTCTAGTGTATTCTAAAAGAGTTGCGAATGAATCCACGCCACACGATAATCCTGCTCCGACTGCTTGAGGATCATAATTGATATTCACTAATGGAAACACAAATTTTGATTCATAACTTTTCTGTTCACAAACCCGTAATTGCGGGATTAATTGCTTTGTTATCCCATAATATAGTTTTTCGGAAACAGGCACATGTGATTTAACATCGTATCCTCCGCGAAGAATAAAAGAAAGAAGCATCACTAGCACACCATCTGCTAATTCGTCGCATAAGTATTCCCCCCATTCATTATCCGTTTCAAACCACAATACCCCCCCCGATTTATTAATCTCAAGATTGAATTCTAAGCGTGTTTTTTCGCTTTGCTTTTTTTCTACGGATTTAATCTCTACAGTATTCATCAGAAGTCTCCTATCTCAAAAAATGAGCACAATACTCTTTTGAAAACATACGGTTGATCTAAAAACGAAAAGTGTCCGGCATTCTTAACAACAACCAAACCGGCATCTGGAATCAATTTTTCCATTATTTTTCCATGTTCTACCGGCGTTTCCATGTCATTTTCCCCATAAATCAATAATGTAGGACAATTAATCTGCGGTAATAGATTGTAGATATTATCTGTTGCCGCATTAATACAGCATCCGCACATTGTTTCATCTAAATATGCGTAATCGCCATTTGCTTTTGCTCTTAATATAGACAATCCCGCATTATCTTTTTTATTTAGTAATTCCTCTTTCTTACTTTGAAAAGCGTGAAACTCTTTCTGATATTCATCAATATCACAAGGAAGGATACCGGCTCCATTTATAAATACCATTTTTTCAATCACAAAAGGTAACGATTTTCGATTACACATTCTTGTCATTATACGAGTTCCAAAAGAATGCCCAATAATTGAGATCTTTTTGCAATCAAAATAATTAATAAATTCAATTGCAAAATCCGTGTAATCTTCTGAAGCCCAAACAGTAGAAGGTATTTCACTTTTTCCAAAGCCAGGAAAATCAAATGTCACAACTGTGTATTTTTCTTTTAAAATGCTAACGATAGATTCGTATACCTCTAGAGTACAGCCCCAACCATGAAAAATAAAAACATACTCTCCATGACCCACTATTGAATATCTTATCTTAAGATTTTTGATCTTACAGTCCAAGTCGAACCTCTCTCCTTGTTCTTCTCTTATATGCATCTTTACTGATACAAATATCTTTCAAATCGATCGATTTACCGCCTAAGCTCTGAATTAACTGAATTTTTGACATTGTAAATCCGCCACCGGAATAAAACGTAAATTCATTAAAAATAATCTTACCTTCAATATTAAAAAGATCAACCCTAACAAGCGGAAATTTTATTGACATTTTTTCAGAGATATCAATCATTTGATAATAATTAAGGGGTTTGGTAGGAGGTACATCCGTAAAATTGTAACCTACCGCTTCATTGACTAATGTCCAATCCGGCCACAATACCCATCGTTTTGATTTTTTGTGATTTCCATTTTCATCTGCTAATCCTAAGTTATAGATTAAAAATTTTACTTTTCCAGCAAAACAAAAAAACTGGATTTCCGGAATATCACTTACACCATCAGGCATTGCTAATACTTCTTCACACACAATTTTCGGTTCTATATCTTTATAATTCCATTCTCTAGATAAATAATATGGTTGCTGTTTTAATAAAAAATTAAATTTCCATCTAATGTATTTTTCGTTAAATGGCTTATCTCTATCAAAAACAAAATTCATGCCTGAAGCATGATTACACTTCAAATAACATGGCGAAGGCAACTTTTCAAAATCAATTTCATCTGCGTTGTTAAAACAAAAATATTCCGTTTTCAAAATATCTTCATAATTGCATTGCTTAACATATTCCCTTACTTTGTGCTTATCACAGCACAAAGTTAAAAGCGGATCACGATTACTCAACTTCAAAAAACACATTTTTTCATCAAGTGTTTTCGGATCTAAAAAATCATTTTCCATACCATAATGTCTTTTCCATAATTTTTTGGTAAATTCGTAATCACTATATATAACTACTCTGATTTTAGCAATCATCCAACGAAGCCTTAACCACATCTTTTCAAATATCACGTTTTTTTGAGCAAAATGCTCTAATTCATCTTTAATCTTCATATTTATTCTTTTTTAAAACATTTGAAAATAAAAACCATCTTCACCTTATACAATTTTTCATTTTCATTTTTTAACAACTATTCTATCCCTTACTTCCCTAAATCTCTGGAATTCATCTGTTAAAGTATCTATAAGTTCATTGTTTTTTTCATCTATTAATTGAACAAAATTCTCATAATTATCAAATCCCGTTTCCGTCCATGAAAATGGATGAATCAAAAGCTGAATCTTTTTATGTTTCATTAATGTTTCATAGTCAGGATATCCATAATTCCACCTATGTTTTGAATCAGCTATGTATTTAACATCCAGTTTTGTGTTTTCATCAATTGATTCCGCATATGAAAAGAAGTGACTTGAATAAGCATTAATCGTATGTGGGATTGAAATATTATAGTAATATACTTCCTTCACAGGGCGATGAAAGGAATAAGTATCTATGGGCATCTGAAGCATTTCACTCATGATACGCAATTGATCTCTCACTCCATCTCTGACACTCACAGAATCACTTTGTCCGTTTAAATGATAATGTAACCCAATAGTATGACCTCTATCTGCCATATCGTGCATCATATCAATGTTTTTCTTTGAAAATGCATTATAAGAGTTGTTAGTAAATTGAACAAAATAGGTGCTGCAAAAATCTTCTTCTGTTTCGACAAGCGACAATTGATATGCACGGTCAAGAGAAAACTCCACATCATGGCGCATAATAACAAATTCATCTTTATCAAGAGCGTCCTTATAACTCATTGACTTTCTAGTTGTTTTTACGTCCTTTAATATATTTCTATATACTTGGTATGATGGTTTAAACTCCATGGCATTATTCTCCTTTTTTGGTTGATGCCGGGTTTCCAAATACTACGCTTCCATCAGCTACATCTTTCGTAATCACGGAACCCATACCTACAAAAGCGTTGTCCCCTATTTTTGCTTTATTGCGTACTGTCGTATTTCCGGAAATGAATACCTGTTCTCCTGTAGAAGAACCTCCAAACATAATCGTTTCTCCAACAATAAACGTATCTCTTCCTAAATGCACATTGTGAGAAATAAATGTGCTGTTATCGATTTTGGAACCACTCTCAATGATAGTATCATCAATTGCTCCCCTTGCAATTACACACAATGCACCAATCTGAACATCATCTTCAATTACAACTCCTCCAAATTGAGGCATGGTTGCAGCTTTTCCATCAGCGTCCCTATCTGTTGAAAGTCCATCTGCTCCAATTACGGAGTTTTCGCGAATACTTACATTATTTCCGATTTTTACTTTTCCGACAATTTTTGTTCCAGAACCAATATAACAATTATTTCCTATCTCAACTTCTCCACCAATGTAAGTATAAGGCATAATAATCGTATTGGTTCCTATTTTCGCATTCGAAGCAATCAATGCACCATCAACACTTTCAACTTCTTCTTTTTTAGGATTATTTGTAATATTATTATCTCTGAAAAACATACAATATTCAGTTCGTGGGTCTTTCGCTCGTACAATTACATTGTTATCTTCAGTTTCTTTATCAACTTCTAATCCTAATGGGCAAAAAATCAGACATTCTTTTAATGTTTTTATTCTATCTACACGATGCACATTCTTTTGATTGATAAACATTACCGCGTTATTCTTCGGTTTGTCTAAAGAGGCAGGATAATACACGTTAAAATTATGTTTATCAGAATACTTCCTAACATTTACTGAAAATAGTTTTTCCATACACTTAACTTCCTATCTATTGTTATTGTTTAAACCAATCAAAAACCGATTCCATTTGATAACGATCTATAGATAACCCATGAATCGATATACCATAAACATAATATCCTAAAAAGCCAAGAATACATAATATCATAATTATCGTTCTTGTCCGTCTATCTTCTATAGCCATAATTAACATAGGTAGCGTTACATAAATCCCTATTTCAAATAACATTCCAAAACGTCCGAATGTATTTGCATTTCCAAACAATCCTAATAGCATAAAGCCTGCGGAAATAATAGATATATTTGTAAGGCATCTTAGTACAGCATTGTTTTGTGATAGGTTTTTTCGTTGAAAAAATGACCATATTGGAGTTATGCAATAAACTAAAATACGAAAAATATTTATTTTGTTTCCATATAGAATAGAATCATCATAGTTTCCAATACCTAATATACTACTAATATCTAACAATCTATTACCAAACCATGAAAAAAACGCTCCTGCTAAAATAATCAAAATAATGAAAATTATTGATGTAATATTCCAAACATTATATAAGAAAAACGGAGTAGTTACATATAAAATGGTTATAAAATGTATCCTAAAAGAAACCCAAAGTACAATAATAAATCTAATCCATTTTTTTTCTGCTGCCAAAGGAATTGCCCATAATACAATTGCAGTAGCCAATTGCTGGCGCATTCCTGTCAAAGAACATTCATACCCGCTCATTGTTATGTACAAAAAAAGAGGAACAACTATACTCGGTGAATATTTCCGTAAAAAGAGTACCAACGATCCATTTGAAATCAAGGCAACTATTAAGAAAAAAATATGATAATTATTGCTTATACATGTTTTACAAAAAATTTCAAATAAAGTGAATAATGGTCCTTTTTCTGTATACCATAACCCTTTTGAAAAAAAATCCGCAAGTGAATAATCAAGTTCTATAAAGCCGTTCACATACGCATATGTATCATTTCCATGTGTTCTCATTGCAGCATAAAATGATAGTGCAATAATAATTAAGAAAACAAATACTTTTTCCTTATAAACCTGGCCGACATCTGTTTGAATTGTTATGGCATTTTTATCAGATTGCCATGCAAAAAAACAGACAACAACCATCAATATTGTCATTGAAACAATTGTCGGCATATTTTCACCTTTTTATATTATGTTTTTGTATTCTTCTTTTTTAATAATTACTTTTATTTTGTTCATAAGAAATCCTGGAATAAGACACTTGATTAATGGACTCAGCATAAAAATGTAATACTTTTTATTCATTCCAACTATTTTGAAACCATTTCTCATAGTTAAAAAAGCATGAATTCTGTATTTTCGCTTTTTTCTACTAAAAAAATCTTTTCCTTCTCTGCCTATATACAAACACTCTTGCAAATTATATCCTTTAAAACCTTTTTGAAAAAAGCGAAACCATAAATCATAATCTTGCCCACGTTCTGTTCGTTTGCTTACATAATAACCGCCCAGTTCATCATATACCCTTTTATAAGTCATAATTGTTGCATGAGCAAAACAAGGTCCTCTAGCCAGGTCTTCTTTTTGAGGAATTTCTTTTTTTGACATTCTTTCGCCATAAAACTCCCTTCCGTCAAATAGTTTTATACCAGTAGCTACTAAATCGAATTCCGAATGTTCAGCCAAGAATTTGACTTGTTTTTCAAAACGTTCCGGAATGCTTTGATCATCTGCATCCATTCTAGCAACATAAAAGCCAGTTGCGTATTCTAAACACTGATTTAATGTAAAAGCTAATTTCGAATTTTTTTCATTTTTTAATAAAATAATCTTATCTGGATATTTCTCACTGTATGACTTTGCCACTTCATAAGTACTATCCGTAGATGCATCATCGCACATGATTAATTCCCAATTAGTATATGTTTGAGCCAATATAGAATCTATTGCCTCTGGTAATGTATTGGCACAATTATATATGCCCATAATGACAGATACTTTTTTATTTTCACACATTTTATTTCTCTCCTATTATTATTTTCGAACTATTTAAATCAATCCAACTCCCCATTTTATAATCCCACTCTTCGGGCTGAATATCATTACATCCTCCTCCATGATAAAACGTTATTTCTCCAAAGTATATCATTCCATCTATGTTATAAAGATCCACTCTGCAAAACGGAAATGGTTGAGATAGTTTTCTCGCAATTTCAACCATGAGTTCAAAATTTTTTGGCTTTTTAACGATATAATCAGCATTTGGCCTTGTTTCATGTACTGGTAATAAATTAAAATTCATGTCATATATATTTCGTGGATAATCATGGTTATATGATTTATCTTTGTTAATAACACCTAGATCCAAAAACAATAGTTTTGGTTCTCCATCAAAACACATAAATTTATAATCAAGTGGTAAATTTCCACTTTGGTCCCTAATAACTTTTTCAACAACAATACAAGGTTTAATGTTCTTATAATTCCATTCCCGTGACAAAAAAAATGCATTTTGTTTTAATATAAATCCTATTTTTTTCTTTTCTGCTTTTAGCTCTTTTTCAGTCAAAGGATTCATTGGATCAAAAAAGATATGTCCACCAGAATTATGATTGCATTTTGCTATTACTTCACAATCATATTTTGAAAAATCCAATTGATTCGTATTTTGGACGACATCAAATTGTGGAATTAATATGTCTCCAAAACCACACTCTATAATATATTTTCTAACAGCATTTTTATCGGAGCATAAAGTCATTTTGGGGTCACGATTATTTAATTTCAGCCACCATACTTTTTCGTCAAATCGAGTAGGATTATCTAAATTCAATTCCTTGCCTGTATAAAGGTGATAAAACCACTTTGCATATCCTTCTTCGCCTTTAATAGCCCCTAGCAGTTTTGCTGTGCCATATTTTATTCGGTGGTAAACATTACTACCAAGAGCTCCTTTGTCACCAATTTTAATTACAACTTTTTTACATACAGATGTGATACCCATAAATACTCTATCTTTCTATGCTTAATTATTATTTCATTTGTAATGAAGTTCTTACATATTCTCCTTATACCATTCTATTGCTTCTTGTATTCCCTTTTGAAAATCCCACTGTGGATCATAACCTAATAACTTTCTTGCTTTACTTATATCTGCATTGCTATGTTTAATATCGCCTTTTCTATCTGGTCCGAATATTGGCTCAATATCTACTTTCAATGCTTTTGTTAGTCCATTATAGATATCTAATAAATATTCTCTGCCACCGTAAGCTATATTAAAGGCTTCGCCATAAGCTTCTTTAGGTGCTTTGCAAGCTTTTAAATTTGCTTCTATAACATTTTCTATATATGTAAAATCTCTACTTTGTTTTCCATCTCCGTTAATAGTAGGTCTTTCGCCTGCTAATAATTGTTTAATAAATTTTGGTATTACTGCTGCATAAGCTCCGTTCGGATCTTGTCTTCTTCCAAATACATTAAAGTATCTTAAACCTATTGTTGGAAGATTATAGTGCATTGTATATTGTTTTGCCCATTCTTCAGCTGCTCTTTTTGTTAATGCGTATGGTGATAATAAATTTCCTTCTCTTCCTTCTGCTTTTGGTAAATTTGGTTCATCTCCATAAACAGATGAACTAGAAGCATAAACAAATACATTTACATTATTTTGTCTAGCAGCTTCTAACATATTTACAACTCCAACAATATTGTTTTCACAATAAAATACGGGCATATCTATACTTCTTGGAACACTTCCCCATGCAGCTTGATTTAATACATAAGATACTCCATTACATGCTTTCATACATGTATCTAAGTCTTTAATATCACCTTTAATAAATTCATAGTTAGGATTATCTAAAAACATATCTACATTTTCTTGTTTTCCTGTAGATAAATCATCTAAGCACCTAACTTTATATCCCATATTTAAAATCGTTTCACATAAATTTGAACCGATAAAGCCGGCTCCACCTGTGACTAAAAACTGTGTGTTTTGTTCGAATTTTAACTCTTTATAATTCATCATAAAAAATTCCTTTATTGATATAATTTATCATTTAATTTAGATTACTGTTTAACAAAAACTTCTTCTAAAATATCTATCGTTCTGTCGCCATATAAAGGTCCTGACCCTAATTGATGAGCATTTATCCCTCCATATTTAATATTCATTTCAATAAAAACTGGTTCATTATTTACGCTTACAGTAAAATCCCATGAAATCAATCTAAAATTGCCCATTTTTCTATGTAACTTAATTGCTAATTCACAAATCTCTTTATAACATGGTACCACCCATCCTAAATACACTAATCCATTAGGATGTTTTTCCAATTTATTATAATTTAAATCCCAATCATATTTATATAGCTTTCCTTCTTCATCAATACTTACTTGCGCTCCTCCCCAAGACTCTTGACTGATTTTTGCATCTGTTCTTCCAAATTGAAAAAAGCTCTTTAATATATTTATTTTTTGCATTTTATCCATAAATGTCATTACCCTGACAATCTGAACTGATGATGGATTAATATCCTCAAATAATTTATTTTGTTTTATAAAATCTTGAACGATATAATCATAATTTACAGCTTTTAATATTTTTTCAATTTTTTCTAAACCATCCTTGGTTTCCCATACATAAATTCCTCCACCTTTACCTGTTTCCTTTGAAACTTTTAAAATTATTTTTTTATTTTCAACGCATTTATTTTTTGCATTTTCTAATGATATAATATTATAGTTTTCGTCATAATAAACACCATTCATTTTTCTACAAATTGTCTTAGGCTGGTTAGCCTCTGGGAAAAATAAAGCGTAATAATTTTTATCATCAATTCCATGAGCAGCCTTTATATTATTAAAATATCCTTCAATTTCTGTGAATTGTAAATCCTCCGGAATATAACGCACATCAAATACGCCTGTTTTTTGGTAATAGAATTCATGCCATAGAAATGAAATATTTCGCTTATACCCCCCCCAGAAATGCCGTATTTGCTGTTTCTGTTCTAAAGATAACTTGTACGGTTTATCTATGTATCGTTTAATATTATGTCTTAATTTTATTTTTCTTAAAAAATATTTTAGTTGTACTTCAATTTTTTCTTCAATCTTTGCTATTTTTTGATATAGTTCCTGCATTGTGCTCGTCTCCTAAATATTTAACATTTGCTCATTATTCCTTATCTTTTATAACAATAAACTTTTAGATTTCCGTTTTCATTTGTTAAGAAGTAACTCAATTTTTTTCTTTTTGCATATCCCATCTCTCTCCATCCCGTTTTTTCAACAGCTTTTATTGAGGATACATTGTCAGATTTAATTACTCCCCATAAATTATTCCATCTGGTTTCTTTATCACTAATCACATTCTTAAAAATCAATTGGGCAAACCCTTTGCCTCTCATTGAAGGTGCAACGTAATTGGGATTTGAAATTACATCATTTTTATGCATAAATTTATACTTGTTAAAATAATTTTTTTTAATAAAATCATACGCGTATAATTTATCTTTATCAGAAATGTAATATATTAAATACCCCCCCGTCAGCAGTCTGAATAACAGCAACTTAGTATTTATGGTTGGGAAATCATTTTTGTAATTATATGGAACTAATTCAAAAATTGATGGTTTAAATTTATATAGGTAAAGTCCTTCATAATTATCAAGTTTTAATATTTTTTTATAACGACCAATAAACATATTTTTCACTTTTTTTAATTGTATTATTTTCGACAATTCCTTTTAAATCAAACAATACTTTATTTTCATCTCCAAACATTCCATCTATTTCTTCTTTTGTAAGAGACTTAAATTCATTATGCGCTACAGCTATTATTACTGCGTCCATTCCTTTAATAGTTTTATAGTTGGCTAAATCAATATCATAGAACCGTTTTGTTTCTTCTATATCTGCTTGCGGGTCTGCTACTACTAAATTAATGCCCTGGCTTTTCAATTCATTATAGATATCTATTACTTTTGTGTTTCTTGTATCTGGACAGTTTTCCTTAAAAGTTAATCCTAAGATTGCAACTTTTGATTCACTTAGATTTTTGTTTTGGTCTAATAAATGTTTAACCACTTGGTTTGCAATATATTCTCCCATGCTGTCATTTATCTGTCTTCCTGCTAAAATAACTTGACTCTTATATCCTATTTCTTCTGCTTTATAAGTTAGATAGTATGGATCTACTCCTATACAATGGCCTCCAACTAATCCTGGTTCAAATGGTAAGAAGTTCCATTTAGTACCTGCTGCCGCCAATACTGATTTTGTATCTATTCCCATCTTGTCAAAAATAATAGAAAGTTCATTCATAAAAGCAATATTAATATCTCTTTGGCTATTTTCTATTACCTTAGCTGCTTCTGCTACTTTTATGCTTTCTGCTTTATATACTCCTGCTTCTACAACTAACTCATAAACCTTAGCAATTATATCTAAAGTTTCTTTATCCATTCCTGAAACTATTTTTGTTATATTATTTAATCTATGATTTTTATCTCCTGGATTTATTCTTTCTGGTGAATAACCTATCTTAAAATCTATTCCACATTTTAGTCCTGATTCTTTTTCTAATATTGGAACACATATTTCTTCTGTTACTCCTGGATATACTGTAGATTCATAAACTACAATTGAACCTTTAGTTAAATTTCTTCCAAGAATTTTGCTTGCGCTCTCTACTGGTGTTAAATCTGGTGTGTGATCTTCGTTTACAGGAGTAGGTACAGCTACTATATGAAACTTTGCTTCTTTTAACTTTGCTTCATCAGCTGTGAATTCAACCGTTGTATTCTTTACTATTTCATTTCCTACTTCCTTAGTTGGATCAATCCCTTTTTTATATAAATCTATTTTGTTTTGATTATTATCAAATCCTATTACTTCTACTTTTTTGGCAAAAGCAACTGCAATAGGAAGACCTACATATCCTAATCCAGTTAATGATAACTTCGTATTTTTATTTAGTAATTCTTCGTATAATGACATTTTCTCTACCCTATATTCATTATGCTTAACATATCTTTGTTAACTTTTTTTACATCAAATTTTTCTTTGCAATATTCTAAACTTTCTAATCCCATTGTTTTAATAAGTTCTGGATTTTCAATAAACTTTTTCATTGCGTTTGCTAATGCGTCAACATCCTTTATAGGAACAACAAATCCGTTTTTACCATCTATCACTGTATCTCTGCATCCATTTGCATCAGTAGTAATTATTGGCCTTGCGCAAGCCATTGCCTCTAAAACTGTTCTTGGTGTGCCTTCTCTGTATGATGGAAGTACATAAACGCTTGCCTTTTGATAATACGGCACAACATTATCTGTTTCTTCAAACCTTTCAACTATTTGTTTATCTTCATACTCCTTGATAATGTTTTTATCTATTCCATCTTGCATACTGTCTTCATACTTACCTAATAAATAAAATTTAGTATTTGGATATTCTTTCTTTATTATTTCTGTTGCCTTTAAGTATTCCATTACGCCTTTACTTTTAAGCAATCTAGAAAGCATAAAAAACGTTGTCTCTTTTGGATAATCTTGTGGCATAAACTTTTCCATGTTTACACCAGATCCATTTATAACATAGCATTTTTCTTTCTTTACTAATTTCTTATCACAGAATTCTTTTAAATCATCTTTATTTTGAAAGATTACATGATTTGATTTGCAAAGGCTTATCCTATATAGATTTCTTACTATTATTCCTAAAAGTTTTGCCTTAACTGTTTTAGATGTGAATGTATATCCTCCACCAGTAACCATGCTGTTAATACTTTTAACACCTGCTCTTTTCGCTGCTATGCTTCCGTATATAACTGGTTTAGAAGTATAACCTAGTGTTACATCCGGCTGTTCTTCTTTCATTAACTTTGTAAGTGCTTTTAAATAATCTAAATCTGCTTTAACACTAGTTCCAGTTTTATTTAATGATATCTCAATAAACCTTGCTCCAAGAGCTTCAATTTTTTCAACATCTGTTTTATCTGGACCTATAACAAGCACTTCATATCCTTGTGCTTTAATAGTTTTAATTAGGTCGCCTCTAAAGTTGTACGTTGTTCTGTTTTTTGGTGAGATTAGTAAAAATTTCATTACGGCAATACCGAATTAATTGTAAATATTGCGTTTAATGCTTTCGCTCTAAACGCTGTTTCTTTCATATTAACTACTCTTATACCCATATCGAAAAGTTCTGGGTTTAAGTATTTTTTCATATCGAGATGATGCTCATCCGATATTCTTTTTTCTAATGGAACTCTAAACAATGTATCTAAAAAGATTCTATTGTTGTAAGCAAATGTTATATCGAAATCATATTTCATCTCAGTAATATTTAATCCGCCCCAGCTTCCCCATGTTACTTCGTTGTAATGCATATCTGCTGGTGGATATATTTCTGGAATTTTTTCATATTCAAAGTCTTTTATATATTGTTCAAAAATTTTATCTATCTCGTGAGCTAGTTTTCTATCAATGGTAAAAATCTTATATAGATTTCTAAATAATTTTGCTGAAAGTTTTGGCATCTTTTTTCTTCCATAATGCTTATACCAATAACATCTTATTGTTTCCGATACCCAAGACTTAACTTCAACATCTATATCCATGTTATCGCGAAGATATAATTTTTTTCTTAACTCATTATCGTAAAGTTTTGCAACATATCCTTTATTATGCTCAAAAAGAGCTTTTCGCTCTTCTAATTTATTAATCTTATTGTTTTCTTCTGGAATAATATATTCATGATGCTTTACCTTGAAATTCTCTACAATTTTTTTCGCTGCCTCTGCATCTCTTATTTCTTTTTCTGCCGATATATAACTAAAGGTTTCAAACTTTTCATACAATCCGTTTGCTGCTGCAAAAGTTGTATTACTATCTATACCGCCTGTTAGTGAAATCCAAGGTCTATTCCACTTTTGTGAAATAAGTTGCATATTATTTTTTAATATGTCTGCTGCCTTCTTTATTACTGCATCATAATCTTCTTTTTCGGTTGCAATGCTTTGATTTTTTAATGGCCAAAATCTTTCGTGTTTTACCTCATCTTTAAATTCATATCTTTGACTAGGTACAATTCTTTTAACTTTGCAAAATGGCGTTAAGTCTGCTGGTAAGTATGGCCCCATTACTCTTTTATACCATTTATAATTAATAAGTCTTTTTACAAACTCATCCATTTCTAAATCGCATATATCACCTATAAGTTGTGCGTGCGAGCTTATATAAAAATTATCTTTTATTTTTCCATAATAAGCTGATTGCATTCCGGATGGATCTACGAAAAATTCTATTTCCCCGTCTACTACTGAGCCATAAACAAATACTCCCGTTAATTCATTTATGCAATCTATATAATTTTCTGTTCCATAATTTTCAGCAAGTCTATTTAATATCTTTTCTTCTTCATATTCCATAGTGAATGGATTATAAGCATGACCCATTAAATAAAACACTTTTCCATCTTCTTCATATATGTGCATTCCTGTTAACTCGTGCGCCATAAAGAAGTATCCACCCGCTTCTTTCACCTTCCAATTTCCATAAAACGGAAAGTCCTCTAAGCCATCTATTTTTTCTCTACTAATTAAAAAACCTCTTATAAAGAGATCTTTTTTTAGTTCACTATTCTGATTTAATACTTCTAAAAACTGAGTGTTATCCATCAATCCCCAAATTCTCCCTAATCGTCTTCCACCTTCTTGCGGCTATGCCGTCGCCTAAGTAGCTGTTGTGTGGTGTGATGATTACGTTTTCTAATTCCCAAAGAGCACTTTCGCTACTTAGTGGTTCTTCTTCGAAGACATCTAAAACTGCCCCGCCAAGGTGCCCTGAGCTAAGTGCTTCTTCTAAGGCTTTTTCATCTACTATTGTGCCACGCGCTATATTTACGAAGATTGCGCCTTCTTTTATTTGTGCGAAAACTTCTTTGCTAAACATCTTTTTGTTTTCTTCGTTTATTGGCATTGCTAAAACTATTACATCTGCTGCCAAAGCCTTTTCTTTTTCATCTACTTTTATTACTTTATCGAATCCTTCGGCTGCACTGCCGCTTCTATTTACTCCCGTTACGTTACAGCCGAATGCCTTAAATCTTTTTGCGCACTCTTTGCCTATGTTGCCTGTTCCAAAGATGCTAACATCTTTTCCGTATAGTTCTAATAACCCTCTTTGCTTTTCCCAGGTATGTTTCTTTTGATTCTCATAAAAAATAAAAGCCTTTCTGTATAAAGAAAGTACTCCTAAGATAACGTGTTCAGCTATTGGTATATGATAAACTTCTGGGCTGTTGAAAAGAGCTATGCCTTTTTCTTTTATGTAATCTAAATCTAAATGATCTATGCCTGCGCTTAAGAGTTGTATGACTTTCAAGTTTGTAAACGAGCTTATCTCATGATAGTTAAATAAGTTTCCGCATATTACTGCTTCTGCCCAGCTTGCCTCGCATGGCAAACTTTCTTTTTCCCATTGCATAAACTTTACTGTATGCCCTGCTTTTTCTATTTCTTCTATATGTTCATTGGCTCCGGTCCATGCACCGGTTACTAATATCTTCATTGTTCTACTATCTTCTTTACTAACTCTTTTACTTTCGCTGGGTTTTTCGTATAAAACTCATCTTCTAATTTATGGTTTTGGCATCTTTCTTCATATTTTCTTATGCTATCTACGCCGCTGTTAAATACCATCCTAATAATCTGCCTATCATCTATTTTGCTCGCATTACAAAAACTTCTACTTAATATTGTCATGCTGCTGCCTAATCTGTAATGCTCTTTTATTATATATTCTGCTGGAAGCATTCCTCTTCCGAGTGACGCTATTCCTCCAAAGCCGTAAGGAATTCCTGTCGGTTTTATCTTATTGCAGATTTTTTCTACTGTCCCATCTGCTAAAAGTTCAAACATAAACTTTTTATTATTATCTAGGCTAAGATCATTTAGGCCTATTAAGATTTCATCAATGCCTTCTATCTTTAAAATCTCATCTAACCTATCTACGCTTTTTTGTGACTCTAAAAGTAGCAAGGTCTTTGCTCTTTTATTCACTGCCTTAATAAATCTTTCTACTTCTTTTTCATTACTAAAATACGGGAGCATAACTATGTCCGCTCCCGCATCTATTACCGCTTCTATTTCGTCTTCACTATTTATATAATCTGCCGCGACTTCATGTATCGGATTAACTCTTACTAAAAGCTCGGCCTTACTTATTTCTTTTCTTAGTTTCTTTACATCATCTATCGTGTGATGATTTTGAACTGTGTTAAGTCCTTTTTGTCTTTTATCTTTTCCGATATATTCCATATCGATAAAGATTCTATCTACTCCCGCATCCTCAGCGATCTTCGCTACGTCTACATCGTTAGTTATATACATTAATTTAAGCGCCATAATCTAGTCCTCGTCTGTATTAACTGTTTCAAATATATTTTCGTTATCGTCTGTTCCAAGTTTGAATGTTTTCTTAAATATATCCCAATCTAAAGCAAACGAAACGTTGTCAACGTAATAATTGTTTAGTTCAATTCTTTTGTTCCACTCTACATGTCTTCTTCCGCAAACCTGAGCCCATCCTGTCATTCCCGGTCTTATTAGGAACATTCTTTTTTGTTCTTCAGTATACTTATCATATGTCCATGGGTGGAACGTCAGTGGTGGCCTTGGTCCTATTAAGGACATATCGCCTTTTAGGATATTTATCGCTTGTGGGATTTCATCTATGCTGATTTTTCTTAAGAATCTTCCCACTTTTGTTACTCTCTCGTCATGTGCGTTCGAGTAAACTCCTTGGCCTTCTAACTCTCTGCCGACGTACATGGTTCTAAATTTATACATGATAAAAACCTTGCCGTCTTTACCTATTCTTTCTTGTCTATAAAATCCTGGGCCTTTTGAGTCTAACTTAACTGCTACCCAGATTATTAACATCGGTATGCATCCAAGGACAAGACCTATTGTAGATAAAAATATATCAATAGCTCTTTTTGTGTAACGATAATATGTGCCCTGATATCCTTGTGGTTGAGGATCCAATGTTCTTACCCCCCCTTACTTTTTGCTAACTATTTCTAGTATTTCTAGTCCGACTTCGATTAATCTTTCTGTGCCGAACATTTCAATTTCTATCCATGCTTTTCTTCTATGTCTATCTATTTTTCTTATGTGGCTTTCGAATCCTTTTAGTGGCCCTTCGGTTACTTCTATTTTTGTACCAACTATAAAGCCTTCCGATGCATCCACTATTAATTCTTCGCCACCTAATCTTATAAGCAGCTCCTCTTCTTCTTTTTTTACAGGAAGTATCTCCGTGCCGGTTCCTATTAGTTTTGTCATGCCAACAATCCCTTTTAGTTTTAAGACTGCTGCCGCTAAATTTTCTGTCGCAATAAAAACATACCCCGGAAACAGTATGCGTGTGCGCTTAATCCACTTTCCTCTAAAGCGGACTTGCTGCGAATACATAGGTATGAACACCTTTTCGATTATTTTTTTCGGTATTTGTTTTTGGCACTGGGTCATTATTGTTTTTTCTTTCCCAGCATTTACTTGCATTACATACCACATTTTTTGCTCGCTTCGCCATTTCGCTCTCTTTCAAGCGAACTCCCCGTAAAATATTTTCACTAAAGCTTCGCAACGCGAATACGACGATTACGAAGCAAAAGCTGCTTTTATCTATCTTTTTTTCTTTTTGTCTTGTTTAGTTGGAAACTCTTCGTCTCCGTAGTAATCTCCGTAATACTTGCCATAATATTTTCCGTAGTGTTTGCCGTAATATTTGCCATAGTATCCGTAACTTTGTTTATCCATTAAGTTTACTTTGTTTAAGATTACTCCTAAGAACTTTGTGCCTGTAGCTTTTAAGTCCTCTATTATTTCTCTAACTAATCTATAACTATGTGTTTTAGCTGGAACTACCATAATTGATCCATCGCACTCTCTTGCTACTATTGATGCATCTACAACCGTTCCTAAAGGTGGTGTATCTACAATTACATAACTAAACTGTTCTTTAGCCTGCTTAATAAATTCAACAAACCTTTGGCTACTTAAAAGCTCTGCTGGGTTAGGTGCAACTGAACCTGCAACAGCTATATATAAATGGCTGATGCTTGTTTTGCCGATTGCATCATCATATGGAATCAATCCTGCTAAGTATTGTGTCATGCCGTTCTTAGCACCAACTATTCTATATTTTTCAAGCAAGCTTGATGTATTTCTTAAGTCGCAATTTACATAAAGAACATCTTTTCCAAGTTCTGATAAACTTATTGCAAGATTAAAACTTACTGTCGTTTTTCCATCATCCGGAAGGCAACTAGTAAGCGCGATAGCTTTTATGTCATCGCCGCAAAGTTGCACATTTGTTCTAAGTCTTTTTATTTCTTCGTTAGTCCTGAACTTAAAGGCAGGAATATTTCTAATTATTACGTTCTGCAATATCCCCTTCCTTTCTGACCGGTGTTTTTTCGTCTTGTGGTCTTGCACTCTGTGGTCTAGTTCCTTGTGGTCTTGCAACTGTCGGCCTTGCTACTGGTGGTTTTGCTACTGGAGCTTTAGTGATTGATGCTTCTGGATCAAATAGCGGAATAACGCCTAATACAGTGCAATCTAAATATTTCTTTATATCTGTAGGTGTCTTTATTGTATCGTTTGTTAAATAAACTATGCAATAAATTCCCCATGTTACGATAAGTCCTATAAGTGCTGCTATAATCGCTTTTCTAACTGCTCCTGTGCCATTCGGTGTTGTTGGAAGACTTGCCGCGTCTATGATACTAACTTCAATATCATTAACTCCCATTACTTCGTTAATTCTCTCTTTTGCTTCTTTAGCAACGCCGTCCGCAATTCTCTTTGCTTCTTTTGGCACTGTATTAGTTACATTAATTATTATCATTCTTGTATCTTCTACAATAGTTGCTGAAACAGCACTATTAAGAGCCTTAGCCGTCATATTTAAATCTAAGTCCGATACAACTCTTTCTAAAACTGTTCTAGATTTTACTATTGATATATAATCTTTAGATAATCTCGCTGAAAGAGTAAGGTCTACATTATTAACTGCGTTATCTTGATGCTTATTAACGATAATAAGCGATGTTTCTGATGTATAGCGAGGAACGCTTGTATATTTTACAAATCCTCCAACTGCTATACCTAAAATTAACGCTATCGGAATAATAACAAACCATCTTCTTATAAACGCATAGAAAATTGTACTGAAATCTAATTCAGGTCCCGCGTTTCTTTGTTGATTCATTTGTCCGTAATTGTTTTCGTATCCCATAATTAATCTAAATAATTGTTTTGCAAAAGCATCTTTGGATTATCTATAAAGATTTTTTTTGCAACTTCTGCTCCAATTTTTTTCTCAACTATCTTGTAGGCTCCTGATAGTAGTGGCTTTCTAGATACTGAGCCATGCGAATCACTAGCTATAAACTGCACATGTCCCGACATTATTTCATCTAGCGCCCACAGCTGTCTATCTTTTCCATCCTGCCCTGTAACGGTCGTAGCATTTAATTGTATATATGCTCCGCCTTTTAGGAACTCTTCTAATTTTACTACTCCATCCATTACGCAATAATATCTTTCCGGATGCGCAATTATTGGAATATATCCATTGCCTAATGCATCTTGAAGGCTATCATGAATTCTTTCCTTTGTAACTTTTGGTCCATACTCTATAAGTATATATTGAGTATCTGCCATCGTAGAAATTATGCCATTATTTAGATGCTTCATCGACTCTTTATTATAACAAATTTCTTGCCCTAAAAGAACCTTCATTCCTGGAAATTCTTTTATGTATTCAAGCATCTGCTCATGTCTCGTTTGGGATAAAACCCTTGTCGCAATTTGACCTCTATACACATTAAAATGCGGCGTCGCAATTATGCATGTAATCCCATCTTTATAGGCTTGTCTTAGCATGGCCTTTGTTTCAACCACACTAACAGACCCGTCATCTAAATCGGGTAAAATGTGCGAATGTATATCAATCAAATTTTGCGGTTTGCCTATTACACTCATTTGGTTTTCTACTTATCATTAATGTGACCTTGGTATTATAGCATATACCTATTATTTTGCAATTTACTTTATTGTATAATAAGCAAGCTCTGCAGCATCTAAATTTGCCACACATTTTAGCTTATAAAATCTGATTTTTTGGCCTAATTTATCAATTAAATTTATTGTTTTTTCTAATAGTTCTATCTCTTCTGGTTTATATATTTGTTGAAGTAGCATTATGTAAGCTTCGCCTAGTGTAATTTTGCTAATTTCGTTTTGCTTTCCCTGCTCTAAAATGCATATTGATTTTAGTGGAACTGCAATATTTTTGCTTAGATGGTGTTTCCCGTCCCAAGGGGTTCCGTATATAACTACTTCTCCATCATCATTTATTCTTACAAGTGGCTTATCATCATTAACCATTACCGCACGCTCTTTAAGAAGTTCCCTCCAAAGTCTTGTGTGGGTGCTCTTTCCGGTGCCGCTTTTAGCTATAAACAAATATCCTATATTATCTACGGCGATACATGACCCGTGTATTAAAAAACCATTATATTTTGGAAGCTCATTTGCTATTTTTCTATACACTGCAAGCGTTTCTAAATATCCGTCCGTGAATTTTCTTATTGGCCTATTTGCTTTTTTATCTTCTTTGGCCGATTTTTTCTTTTCGAATTCAACATCTTCCTTTGTTGTCTTTACCGTAAAATCGATTTTTTGTTCTTGAGTTTCGTAATCTTTACACAACTTTATTACATCTTCATAAATCGAATCTATTTCTATATTCAAATTTGCTATTTTGAATTTTCCTGTCATTTTAGGTTCCTATTTGCCTTGTTTATGGGACCATCGGAAGAATTATTGTTCCATTCTCATCTATGTATAAGTCTTGCTTTTTGCTTTCTTCTTGTTCTTCCTCTTCTTTTTTAGGCTTTGGTTTATCTTTAGTTTGCGGATCGTTATCATCGTCCGTTATAACATCGATAAATTCAGTGTCGGTGTCTTTATTTTCTTTTACTGTCTCTTCGTTTTCTTTCTTGTTGTCTTCTTTCTTTTTTGTGTCTTTTTGTGTTTCAATATTTTGTTGATTTTTATTGTTTTGTTTTGGCGCTTTAATTACAAACACAATAACTATTGCTGCTACTACGCACACTGCTAAAACTATTCCTATAATGCCCCAAACTTTTTTCTTATTCATCCTTTATTTTACCTCCTTCGGCAAACTGGATTACCCTATCACATATCTTAAGAGCCGCCGTGCGATGCGTTACTATTAAAACCGTTTTCTCCGTCATGCTTTTCAAGTTTTCAAGCAATTGTTTTTCCGTTTTGCTATCTAGCGCACTAGTAGCTTCATCTAAAAGTATTACTGGTCTATTTGAATATATTGCTCTAGCGATTGCAAGACGTTGCATTTGGCCTTCTGAAAGGCCTGCGCCTCTTTCTCCTAAAAGTGTATCTACGCCTTTATCTAACTCAGCTACAAATTCTTTTGCGCATGCTATCTTTAGCGCTTCTTCTAATTTTTCTTCATTTATAGTTTCTAAAGGATTTGCAAAACTTACTACTTCTTTTATTGTTCCGTTCATCAAGCAATTCCCTTGTGGCACATATGCAAACATCCTTCTATATTCCGATGTGAGTTCTTTTTTCTCACCTTCTTTTGTCTTGAAATATCGTTTTCCTTTGTCCGGCTCATAAACGCACATCATTAATTTAAGCACTGTGGACTTTCCACATCCACTATGACCTGTAAAAGCTACATACTCTCCTTTCTTTATTGAAAGGTTTAGCCCGCTTACTACTTCTGGCATATTTTCTTTGCTTAAATTTTCTATTGTTTCTACCGCCGGATAATACTTAAACGACACTTCTTCAAGTCCAAAAGTTTCTAGACTTTCTTTATAAAAGTTTTGCATCTTCTCTAAACTTTTTGGTTCTTTATCAGTTTCTTCATTGTCTTCTTTAAAGGCTTCTGCCTCCATAAGTCTTTCCGCGCTAGCTATCATCGTATAATAGCGTGGAATATATCCTGATATATTTGCGAACGGTGTTTGGATTTGTGAAATCAGTTGCGTAATCGCTGTTAATGTTCCAAACGAGATTGTACCTATTAATATTCCATATCCGCACCATCCAATACCTAAAAGATACATAGCGTTCATTACAAGGCCAAATCCTGTGTTCGCAAAGTTCGAAAAATAATTTCGTCTCATGCGCTCTTTTTTATGCTCTTGCATTTTTTTGCTAGCGCCTTCGCTCGTTTGTTCTTCTACCGCGAATGAACGGATCATCAAAAGGCTTCCTATATGCTCTTGCAAAAATACCCTGAGCCTTCCGTCTGCTTCTTGCACTTTTTTATGAAGCCGTTTCATGTATTTACGAAACAGCCATGTAAGTACTATTAAAATTACTCCGCATGGAATTAATATAAATGCAAAGCGTGGCTCTAGCGCGATTATCATAATGAGTGCGCTAATTAGTTTTATTAGCATGCCTACGATACCCGGTACTATTTCTACATATCCTCGCGCCACAACTTGCGTGTCGTTTGTTAAACGATTTAGCCACTCGCCTGAGTGCACGGCCGAAACATGCAAAAAATCTTTTTTTAGTATTGTATTTGTTAGTCGTTCCTTAAATATATTTTCTATTGTGGCTTTCGAAAGTTCTGAAAGCCATCTAATTAGCGCTCTTAGGCAAATCTGCACGAGCACTAAAATTATTGTTAGTATTAGCCATTTGAAAAAGCCGTCTGCATTTTTTTCTACTGCGCTGTCGACGAGTCCACGAAGCAATAGCGCATACAAAACTCCTGACGCTCCATGTATCGCCTGAATTATTGTTAATGCTAAGATATATAATTTTTTCTTTCCCGGAACGGCAAGGAGCCATTTCGTTGTAGACGTTTTCATTTTTTTATTGTGCGCGCAATCTTTCTTTTTATCTTTTTTAGGAATATTCTAAAGTCCGCAAAGTTTGTCCATATAAAAGAATATAGGCGGTAGCCCAGCTCTTTTGTGCTATGCTCTTTTTCGCTTCGCACATACGCTGTCATCACGCCTAATATGTCTTCGTCTTTGATTTTATATTCTTTTTCAATACAGTTGTCCCCTAAGATTACATAATCGTTATCGCGAACTTCTATTATTCTGTGTAAAATATATTGCTTTGTCGGGCGGCGGTATAAAACCACATCTCCCCTTTTGCATCTTTCTTGGCCTTTTTTATTTACTGTGAATAAATCCTTGCCTTCTCTAAGTAGTGGAAGCATACTGCCTCCCACGTTTGTATAAGTAAGGGTTTCGTTATCTTCTAAATATTTTTCGTAAGAGATGCTCTCACTCATCAATTGCCCCTATTTTCCTTAGCTCTAAAAGCGCCTTTTCAACATCTTTTTCGATTGTCTCATCTTGTCCGTCGAAGCGTTCTTTCATTGCCGAAATAAGTTCTTCTTTGCTGCATTCGCTTTTTAGGATTTCCGCAATCGCACCAAAAGTTTTATTCCCGCGCACAACTCCAGAAAACTCTGCCTTCCCAGTCGGCACGAGAATGCTCTCATCCTTCGTATTATGTAGTAAAAAATTTGAATTTAATTTCATTGTCATACATAGGTAGCAGGCAGCCTAAGCTGCCCGCTTATTTTTTTTATTAAATATTTTTATGTTGTTTTAATATTCGTTGACAGAATCGTTATTCGGATCAACGCTTTCACCTACAGTATCGTCCCATTCCGTCCCCGTATCTTCGCCACTTACTGTAACAATATCGTCGTTCTCAAACAAAACAATCTTCAATTCTAACTCTTCATATTTGTTTTTCATTTACTACTCCTTTTATTGAGATACTTCTTTTGATTGTACCGCATCATACATATAATATAACGCTGCCATTGCTTCTTTTTGATCTTTTTGATTTGCTTCTGTGCAAAGTACTGAATACGCATACGAAAGTACTGAAAACTTGCCAGTAAATCTCTTTCCATCTATAGTTCCACTAATATCTACATAGTCTCCTAACTCTGAAAACTTGATATTAGGAACTGTAACTATATTTTTGCTAATCGAAACTTCGTGTCCTTCAAATTTTCCTTTCAACTCAGAGATAGCCGAACTCGAATTTGCTCTTAAAAGAAGTTTTGTTTCAGCATCCAATGTTAATCTCATCTGGAAACTTACATCTGTTTCTCCTCTTGAGATTTTGGCTATAAACTGTCTAGCTCCCGCTTCTGCAGTAGTTAGATTCAACTCATCTGTATATTTGTCAATTGGTTTATAATCCGAATTCGGGTCATTACTTATTGTTAAACTATTTATTCTAGAAAGATAAACTTGCGCATAGTGACCATAGTCGCCCATAGCTTTAACATAGTTAACTAATGTAGCGCCATAAGCGCTGTCATGCGCAACAATATAATCAATATAATCTTTTACTGAATATGTATAATCGATTACAGGCTTGTTGTTAACATAGAATGTAGCCGTTATTAGATCAGCCATCTGTAAAGAATTTACAGGGCATGTAAACCTATAGCTTCCTGCTACTGGTGTTAAATCCTTTGTATAAACTATAGGTTTTGTTGCTTGTTTTCCAATTGTGAATTCCATATATGATGAGTCAAGTTCTGTTGAATCTAGCGATGATAAGTCCATAACAAACTGAACTCCAATCTCATCATCAATTTCTATTTTATGACCTTCACAAGCTGGAAGTTCTTCGAAGAAGGAAACTGGATTATACGTATAGTTATTAATAAATCCTAAGTTATTCGCATACACTAAATAATGGTCGCTTCTAATTGTATCTGATAATCTTTTATTTGTGCTATCCCATTTCCATTTATATTCAGTAGGTTGAACTATTACTTTTTGGCCAGAACCATTCGCACTAAGATACTTTTCATCGTTCTTTAAATATAAATCACCATTACCATCATCAACTACTTCCCACTCGCAGCCTTGTTCTGCAGTGAAAATAATATTTCCAGTTTCAACTGTTTCGCTAACTTCCGCAACACTGCCATTGCTATTTCCTAGCAAAACAACACTTCCAGAATTACCACTTGCAATTAAATAATTTTTCCCAGCTTTTAATTCTGTTGTTTGCTTATATGCTATTTCAACCGGTGGAAGAACTTCAACAGTACAAGTGCTAAATTTTGTCTCATCCCATTTTGATGTAGCTTTGATAATTGCTGTACCCTGAGCTTTTGCAGTAACTAAACCACTTGCTGCATCAACTTCAACTTTTTCTTTATATTGGTCATCTACAGACCATATAACCTCTTCGCTGTCTTCACCGCTTGGTTCAGCAGTAACATTTGCTGTTAACTGTAATGTTTTACCAACTCTAACTTCTTCTCTTTCCGGAGTCACCACCACACTATCAACATTCGGCACCACCGTAATAGTACAAGTATCAGAGTGTCCTTGGTAAGTTGCAGTAATAACTGTAGTACCTACACCTTTAGCTGTAACTTCTCCATTTTCATTAACTGTAGCAAATTCTGGATGTTCTGAAGTCCATGTAGCAGATACTGCTTCTTCTCCAACTTTTGCAGTAAGTGAAAAAGGATTATCCCCCATCTTAATTGTTTTCATACTTGGCTCAACTTTTAATTCTGACTTAGGATTAACCGTAACAGAACAAGTGGCAGTTAGATATGGCTCCGCAACTGTTGTGGCTGTAATCGTTGCTGGTTCTGTACCTGTTGTAGATTTTCCCGTAATCTGTAAAGTATTTCCACTTTCTTTTCCATCCAGTTTATCAGTTGGCCAATTCCACGTTACATCTAGGCTAGCTCCTTGCTCACCAGTAACTGTTGCTGTAATCGTTCCTGATTCTTCAACGTTAATTTGTAAAGATGTTGGGTTAATCGTTATGTTCGTCGCCTGCGGTTTTGCTTTTGGCGTAAAAACTATTGTATGGCTATTAGTTCCTTCAACAACAGTCCAAGTATAATCACCACTACCACCATCTAAAGTATACCTAATGTTATTATCATTCGGTCCACAATCTGCTTTCTGTGTTTCTCCTAGTTTGATATATGTATGGTGTTGGTAATTACCATCATAACTGCTCAAGACTATTTCCTCTCCCTCTTGCACAATAGCTGGCAAACTAGAGTAATCAAAACCAGTATAACTATTATAAGAAACCGTATAAGGACCTGCTGCCAAAACTTCCCCCCCCGATAGCGGAAGCAAGCATAAGATAAAAGCTATAGTCGCTATAAAAGCTATTGCTTTTGTAAGAATTTTTTTCATTATTTACCCCTTTAATACCCTTCTCAATAGTAATGGATTTGTTCAGAGAATTTCCGATAAGATTTTATTAATTAGATAGTAAAATTCAGCTGAAACAAAATCCTTCTATTTAATCAATAGTCCTTTAGATTATACCTTAAAAATGCTTATGAAATCAACAAATATGCACCATTTGAATATAAACAATTGCACTGCTTTTTGTTGTTTAAAATTCTAGTCCACCAGCCCTAAAATACTGTCTCATTTCCTCACAATCTTCTTCGCTAACATCGCTGTAATTCATCATCTTTTTGTATCGATTAATGTCCCCTCCTAGAAAACTTATTATTCTTCGAATCCAGCATATTGGAAGAAGGAACGGATGGTCTTCTAATACTGGGAAAAATCCCTTCATTAATTCGTATGGCAAAAAAACTGCTGAAAGAATTGATTTCTTTTTTCCACCTTCTAAACTGTTTCCCATTCTTACAATTCGTCCGGCTTTATAACTTTTTCCTGCTCCATAAATTCCATAAGTAAATGCATGTTGCAATAAGACTCTTGAATTTTCATCAACTTCTTCTTGTCCCATCATTACTTTACTTGTTTTAACTATTCTATCGTGAAACTCTAAAACGCCAAGAGAATCCAACGTTTTTTTGACTTCTTCTTTTTTTATTTCTATTTCTTGTAATAGATAAGAATCTACGATTCTTCTTAGACCTAAAAATCCTGTTTTAAAATCATTATACAAATGCACAAAATGATGCACGTAAAAATCTTCTGGCCTCATCGCATAAGTTTGTCCGGTGCATGAAAGTTCTTCTAATATGTTACTTTCCCACTCTTTTATTTCTTTCGCATCATCAAAAAGTCTCTTATGCAATTCTATATTTACATTTTCTTTTGTAAAACTTACATGCTTCCAAAACGATTCTTTTTTGAACTTATACCCTAGTTCTTTCATCGCCTTTGAAATCTTTTGAAAATCAAAAGGCTTTACTAATATATCCACATCTACCATCTGCCTCATATCTTCTCGTGGGTACATTTTTCTTAGTTCCCAACCTTTTAATGGTAGACACATAAGTCCTTCTTTATTAAGTGCCTCTATGCAACGAGTCCCTTCATGCTGTTGAAGAATCGCTTGTTTTATTTGCTTTAAGTATTGCTCATCTGCAAGTGACTTTATCTTAGTATCTAGTTCTTGATAAACGGTAAGCAATATTCCGTTTCGCATTATTATCTTGCATACTTCTGCTGGATCTAACTCATTAGAGAATTCTATTGCCTCTAAGTTCTCTTTTGACTCGATTTCATTTTCTGTGAAACATGGCCCAGTGCCTAGGCTCTTCCTTAACACGCCTAAAATATATAATTGTTCCTTAGACCAGTCTTTTTCCATAACCCGTAAGTTCTTATCTACCTTCGCACCTAATTGGTTTATTACAGCCTCTTGTTCCTACTGATGAACAAAATTATTATTCTGTTTGCGGCTGAGAATAGCCACATTCTATTGCTTGTTCTAATGTAATTAAGCCTTTCTCCAATAGATTTGCAAGAAGGGCTTGTCTTTCTTCTTCACGGCCTTCTTCACGACCTTCTTTACGACCTTCTTTACGACCTTGTTCCAACGCTTCTTTTCTTACACGTATTTCTTTTAATCTTACAATCTCTTCAAAAGTCATATACGCCGCCTCCCATTCTTCATTCAAACGGTTTATCTCAACTTCCTGTTCCAATCTGTGAACAAAATTATTTTCTTCCCCAGTAGGAATACCAGTTTTAATATATTCAAAGAAACTTTTTAATTCTTCAGAAATATCATTTCCT
>JAZRXA010000064.1:0-59452 GCA_045599965.1 Lachnospiraceae bacterium
CGAATGTTTCAAATAATGCTACAATATTCATGAGAGTAGTCCTCCTTGTTGTTTTTTTTGGTTCAAAAACATTATATCAAAGGAGAATAACTACTCTCATTTTATTTTTCTTATTCAACTGACAAAATCTTTACTCTATTTGACACTATAAAAATAATTTATATAATTTTTGTATAAATAAATATACATGCACAAAATGCTTATTTAATATTTAATGTGAGAATTTAGAAAGGAGAAGATATGGGAACGAAACTAGATAAATATGCTGATATGCATAATGCTTGGGAAACTCCAGTTATGATTGAGTCGCACATAAACGGAGTTCGCCAAAAATACATGAACCCAAATACACCAATCAGCTATGAAGAGTTAATTGATGACGCTCTAGCTTGTTGGGAGGCTGGTGCTACTGCGATTCACGCTCATAATTCGGATTTAACATTACAAGGGCCTGACGCAGCTGACGACTATCGCAAAGTATTTGGGGAAGTTAAAGAAAAATACCCTGACCTATTTTGGTATCCGACAATTACACCTGTTGACCCCGAAGATGAAAGTCAATGCGGGCTTGAGCACTATGGTTTGCTTAAAGACACAGGTGTATATGCAGCATGTTTAGATTCCGGTATGTCCTTGATTACCACAAACACTGATGAGGACGATGACGGAAATGAATTCCTAGAAGGAATTTCTTATGGATGGACACTTTCGCAAATTGCAAGGCAGGCAGAATATCTAAAAAAAGAAGACCTAAATGTAATTTGGGGTATCTATGATCCTGGTTTTGCTAAAGCTGCTATGTATTATATGAACTCTGGATATATTACAAAAGCAACTTGGGATTTCTACTTATTCGGAGATTACGGTCTTGCATCAACTCAGCCGATTAACGTAGCTGGAATGTCTCCAACTTATGAATCGTTATACTATTATCTGAGCATGATTGAAGACTGCAAAATAAAGATTCCATGGTTCGTTTCAATTTGGGGTGAAGGTGATGGCGAAATTCGTCGAAAGATAATAAGACGTACAATAGAACTTGGCGGACATATAAAGACTGGTTTGGAAATGTCTTACGAAAAAGATGCAAATCCAACAAACTTAGAACTTCTTAAAGAAGCTCAAGAGATAGCCCTAGAAGTGGGACGTCCAATAGCAACGAAAGAAGAAGCTCTTAAACTCTACGGAGCAAAATAAAATCACAAAAAAAGAACGACTTTCGAGTCGTTCTTTTTTACTTAAACTTTATAATTTTTATTTCCAATCATCTATGCTATCTAATTTTGTTGTGCCATCAAAATTAATTAAGTATAGCATGTCTTCATTTTCATAAATTCTAACAAAAATTTCTTTTGTGCTTACATCAACAACTTCCGTGAAAATGGACTCCCAATATTCATTTTTGTCTTGCTTTTGCTCGCGAGTCATGTTTCGAATTGGAGTTACATATTCATCCACGAAAAATTTCGTCAAATCTTCCAATTCTGGGTTTTTCATTAAATCATATGTTGCCCAAGAAAGTTCGCCGATTATTTCGCTTCTAGGATCGAAGTGATTATTTTTGCACTCATCGTAGCCAAGATAATAACTTGAGTATTGTATCTTACGCATTAAATCGTACATATCGCTTCTGCTATTAACATCATCTATTCCGCGTTGCAATGTAAGATATCTTCCCTCACCAGATTTAATATCTTGTGAATAAAATGCTAATTCGCTTAAATAGAAATTAGCTTGTGCGAGTGCCTTAGGGTGGTATGGCTCAAGCCAAGTATATGAATCGAGTTTATCTTCATCAAGCCAATAAATTCCATCAACAGAAAATTCAAGTAGACTAGAATTACCTAACCCATCACTTATGATAAAGCAATAATTCCAGTAATGATTTTTAGAATAAATATCAAGTGATTTTACATACTCTTTTACATCATCTACTGTTTCACAATTCTCGCAAAAATATCTAGGAAGCTCGAACATGAAAACTCTCTCATCGGATTCTGGATTTGTTCCTTTGCAAACAAACTTATCCTCACCGTTTGGCCAATACTCTGCATGACGCATATTAACCTCAACATGTAAGCCCGCATCGTTCATAACATCGTCACACATGAACGGAAGAATTTTATACAATTCTTCTGACATTCCTTCTTTCATAAGAACATCTAAATCAGGTGAATAATCTCTACTCGTATATGCGATACCTAGTGTTTTATATTTTCCTGCATTAGTTCTAACAATATAGGCAGCTTTATTAGAAATATTTAGGTCCATGTTACGGCCAACAAGCCTATGTCCATTTACCATCTTCGTAACAGCTGTACATCCGCCACCATAATTATCATTTCTTTTTGCGAAGAAAGCGTCTGCATAGTCATAATCCAGTGTCGTATATTCTTCAACTTCAAAAAGAAAATCGTCTATAAGTTCTAATTTATCGCTATATTTTTTTGAGCATCCTGGCAATATCAATAGACTTAAAGCCAAAACGAAAATCAGAATCTTTTTTGCCATATAAACCTCTTTTCTTAATACTAATTTATTTTACCGTTAATTTAATTTCATTTTTCAATTCATCATCTGGATGATATCCATAATAAATATCCTTTGCGGAATTTCGTACTAGTGTCATTAACAATTCATCCGCATCACTAGTTGGATCTAATCTTTCTCCATTATAGCAAATTGACATATTAGTTGTATCATTTAACTGCGAATATTCAGAAATTATATTAATATCAATTTTATCTGGTAATGAAGGTATTATTATTCCAACAACAAGTTCTTCGAATATAACCTGCATATTCTTTACAGTTTTTGGATCAATTCTATATTTTTGTCCAAAGCTATCTATTTTTGCGCTAACAGCAATGAAGTCAAAATTACGTGAAATAATATTTTCTTCAAATACTTTTAATTTATGTATAAATTTACGTGTCTTTTCTTTTTGTGGAACATTAAATATTTGTTCCGGACTTCCTGTTTCGTAGATTTGTCCTTCGTCAATATAAAATACTCTTGTCGAAACATCTTTAGCAAATTGCATTTCATGCGTAATGATAACCATCGTGTATCCTTGCTTTGCTAAATTGCTAATAACATTTAGTATTTCTGACACTGCTGTTGGATCAAGCGCAGATGTTGGTTCATCAAGCAATATTATTTCAGGTCTCATAGCAAGAGTGCGTGCTATTGCTACTCTTTGTTTTTGACCACCTGATAATTCATTCGGATAATGCAAAACCTTTTCTGCAAGACCAACCGATTTGAGTAATTCTACTGCTGTAACGAACGCATCTTCCTTAGAAGCTTTTAATACCATCATCGGCGCAAGCATAATATTTTCTATGACAGTAAGATGTGGGAAAAGATCAAAGTTTTGAGAAACCATACCAATTTTTTGTTTTACATTTTCCTGACCTTTTGAACCTCCAATATCTTGTCCGTTTATATAAATATGTCCGCCGCTAGGTTTTTCAAGCTGAGCAAGCACTCTAAGAAATGTTGTTTTTCCTGAGCCCGATGGTCCAATAATAGAAACAACATCTCCTTTGTTTATTTGTGCATTTACATCAGACAAAATATAATGTGCCTCTTTATACGCCTTTTTTAAGTGCTCTATTCTAATAAGTTCTGTTCCTAGATCTTCTAAATTTTGTTGTTTACTAAAAGTTTTAGCATCCTTTAGACTAAATTGTCCTCGAAGGCGTCTTGCGCGTTTTTTCGGAGATATCTTAAATTCTATCAATTCCATTAGACGCGTCAAAAGCCATGCAAGCAATATATAAATAAGTGCATTTAATATCAAAGGGAAAATCGCTTCATAAGTACGACTTCTAATAATATCTAATACTTTTGTTAAATCCTGAATTGCGATATATCCAACAACAGAAGTCATTTTCATCATATTGATAAATTCAACTTTATATGCAGGAAAACAATTTAATATTGTCTGTGGAAGAATAACTTTAGCAAATGTTTGCGTATTATTTAATCCAAGACAAAAAGCTACTTCCCATTGTTCTTTGCCTATTGCATCCATTCCTGAGCGAAAGATTTCTGCAGAGTTAACTCCAAAATTAACTGAAAAACCGATAATTGCAACAATAACGGCATTTATTTCACTTTTGGCAAAAACTATATAATAAAATACCATTAAAAGGACAACAACTGGTATTCCTTGGACAAATCTAATAAGTATGGCCATTATCTTGGCAACTACTTTATTATTGTTTCTTCTTAATGCACATACGAGCAAGCCTAAGAGAGTTCCGATAACTAAAGAACATAAAGAAATAATAAGAGTTATTGCCAAGCCAGAAAGAATTAATCTCCATCTGTTTTCTCTTATTACAGTTTTTTCAAAACTATCCTTTGTCCCTTCAATAAAACCTATCTTTTCTTCTTGATTTGTAACGATTGAAACATCTGATTTATGGCATACAAGAACTATGCCTCCGATGTAATGTGACTCTGGAAAATCTACGCTTTCTTTTCTTTCATCCGTAATCGAAATTGAACCAGCGGCTATATCAGCTTTGCCCGAAGAAACTGCTGTTATCAACGATGAAAAATTAGCTTGGGACATTTCAACTTTTCTTTTTAATTTTTTTCCAATCATTAATAGAAGCTCAACTTCGTAGCCTGATGAATTTCCATTATCATCAACATATGCCATAGGTATTTGGGTCGAATCATGAACAAAACGTAATACTCCATTAGATGTATCGTAGCCAGTGTATTCGTCCTTGTTTATTTTCATTTTTTCAGTATCGCCCGAAAACCATTTTTCTTTGAGTTTATCGATTGTACCATCTTCATAAAATTGTTGAATGATTTTTGAAACATCGTCTGTTAAAGGCCCATTCTTCGCCATAGAAAAACCATAGCTATCAGTTTCAATAGCTTCCTTAAATATTTCAAAATCTTTATTCTGTGCTGTAACAAATCTTGCTACTGGTTCATCTAGCGCGATAGCATCAACATAATTGTTTCGAAGAGCAAGAATCATGCCACTGATATCATCGTAATATTTATGATTCAGGTCTGATATCGAACCATTTAATATATCGTCAAACACTGTTCCCGTTTGAGAACATACTGTTATGCCATTAAAATCCGAAACTTTAGAAAATCTTATTTTGTTATTATCAGCTGTATCTTTCTTTTCGCATCCAGTCAATAAAAAGCAAGCTAAGATAAAAGAAATAGCTAAAATAAATGCAATATATTTACTTATTTTTTTCTTTATCACAATAATTATTTCCTTACACAATAATATTATGTTTTGATTATACCATATTCTAAGTAAATAAAAAAACACCTCTCGGGTTGCCGAAAGGTGTTTAGTGCTATAATAATGTTAATTAGTAAAGTTTTGCTCCAGCAGGGATTTTACCATCTACCATCAAGAGATTTAATCCTTCTTCGCCTTCTTCATGATGGATTGCGCTGATAATCATTCCACATGAATCGATTCCCATCATTTTTCTAGGTGGTAAGTTTGTAATCGCGATAAGTGTCTTGCCTACTAACTGCTCTGGCTCATAATATTCATGAATACCGCTTAAGATAACTCTTGGCTCATCTGTTCCATCATTCAAAACAAATTTCAAAAGTTTCTTTGACTTTGGAACTGCTTCGCACTCTAAAACTTTAACTGCTCTGAAATCAGATTTGCTAAATGTATCAAAATCAACGAAATCCTTAAAGAGTGGTTCTATCTCTAACTTAGATAAATCTATATTTTCTCCGGTACATGCAACACATGGACTAGAAACTGTTTCTGCTTTTTTCTCTAATTTATCAGAATCAAGGCTCTTCATTGTCGGGAATAAAAGCACGTCTCTAATAGCTTGTGAATCTGTAAGAAGCATAACAAGACGGTCAATTCCATAACCAATACCGCCCGTAGGAGGCATACCAATTTCCAAAGCGTTAAGGAAATCTTCGTCTGTTGTGTTAGCTTCTTCATCGCCAGCTGCGAGGGCAGCTTCTTGCGCCTTAAATCTTTCTCTTTGGTCGATTGGGTCATTAAGTTCTGAATAAGCGTTGCACATCTCCCAACCGTTAATAAACAATTCAAAACGCTCAACGTAATCAGGCTCATTTGGTTTCTTCTTTGTTAAAGGAGAAATTTCAATTGGATGGTCCATAACGAAAGTAGGTTGAACCATCTTCTCCTCACAAAACTCCTCAAAGATAAGACTAAGTATATCACCCTTTTTATGACGAGCTTCGAACTCAACGCCTTTTTCTTTTGCGATAGTTCTAGCTTCTTCTAATGAATCAACGCTATCCCAATCGATGCCAGCATACTCTTTAACAGCCTCTCTCATAGTTACACGCTTGAAAGGTTTTCCAAAATCTATTTCAATTCCGTTATATGAAAAGCAAGTTGTTCCTAAAACTTCCTCGGCAACGAAGCGGTACATTCTTTCTGTTAAGTCCATCATGCCGTTATAGTCGGTGTAGGCTTGATAAAGTTCCATAAGTGTAAACTCAGGATTGTGGCGAGTATCTAAACCTTCGTTTCTAAATACACGACCGATTTCATAAACTCTTTCCATTCCACCTACAATAAGTCTCTTTAAGTAAAGCTCTAAAGAGATACGAAGTTTTAAGTCTTCATTAAGCGCATTAAAGTGTGTGTTAAAAGGACGAGCCGCAGCGCCACCAGCGTTTGAAACTAACATAGGAGTTTCAACTTCCATAAATCCTTCGTTATTAAGGAAGTTTCTAATAGAAGCTAAAATCTTTGATCTTTTAACAAATGTATCTTTAACTTCAGGATTCATAATAAGGTCAGTGTATCGTTGACGATATCTTAAATCCGTATTTGTAATTCCATGATATTTTTCTGGGAGGATTTGAAGACTCTTAGAAAGAAGAGTTATCTCGCTTGCATGTATCGAAATCTCTCCAGTCTTTGTTCTAAAAACATAACCCTTAACTCCATAAATATCGCCGATGTCAGCTTTTTTGAATGTTGCATAAGGTTCTTCTCCTACGCTATCTTTTGCAACGTAAACTTGAACATCACCTTTAAGGTCTCGAATGTTGCAAAACGAAGCCTTACCCATAACGCGCTTGAACATCATACGTCCTGCTATAGAAACATTAATAGGAGAAGCATCCATAATAGCTCTTCTCTCATTGTAGTCATTATTAACTACTTCTTTTGCTTCTTCTTCAGAAAGACCTTCTGTATTTACAAGTGTTCTATTTGCAAGAAGTTCTGCTTCTTTTGCTTCATAAAGAGACTTTGCATCATCTGTATGGTGAGTCTGGTCATATTTCGTAATCTTAAAAGGATCCGCCCCAGCTTCTTGCAATGCAGAAAGCTTTTCGCGACGAACCTTTAAGAGCTGATTAACATCTTGGACTTTTTCTGTATTATTTCCTTGATTTTGATTTGACATTTTTAATCCTCGGCTTTATTAATTTCAACAACCTTGTATCTTATTTGGCCAGCAGGTGTTTCGATTTCAACAACTTCGCCAACTTCTTTTCCCATAAGTGCTTCACCGATAGGTGATTCATATGAAATCTTTCTCTCACGTGAGTTAACTTCTTGTGTACTTACGATTTGGAAAGTTGTCTCTCTACGAGTTGCTTGGTCACGAACTTTAACCTTACTGCCCATATGTACTTTAGCGTAGTCAATTTTCTTTGTATCTAAGATTTTTGCATTTTTTATGATGTTTTCGAGTTCATCAATACGAGCTTCGATATCTCTTTGCTCGTCTTTTGCTGCATCATATTCAGCATTTTCGGAAAGGTCGCCTTGCTCCCTTGCCTCTTTAATTTTGCCTGCGATATATTTTCTTTTATTTACTTTTAAATCTTCTAATTCATCTTTTAGTTTCTTTAAACTTTGCTTTGTTAAAATGTTTACTTTTTCTGCCATTTTTGTATTCACACCTTTCAAAAAACTAGCCTCCCAAGGCCTACTTATCGACCATGGAAAGCGTAAATATTGTACTTTACATACCCTTCTTTGTCAATTAACCCCTTGCAAATAGTAATTTGTGAATGTCTTTTGGTTGTGGGGTTGGGGATGATCAAAGATAATCCCCAAACCCACAACCTCTACTACTATCTCCCATTGCGTCGCCTACCGGCGCCGCCTCGCTGGCTAACGCCAGCTCCATACATAAAAATACATACCATTTTTTAGAAACATCTATTTTGGCATATATTTTTCATCAAGGTAGGCAGCAGGCGGACGAAGATGTTTTGGCGAACGAAAGTCAGCTGCCGTAGGTAGCGAAGGACGGCGCAGGGCCAATGTCATTAAGTTAACATTGTCAGAATGACAATTCTAAAGAAAACCAGCAGGAAAGCAAACGAATTTTCTGCTGGTTCTGTATTTATAACACGCAAACAAGACAGATTTCAATCTGTCTAAAATTACATATTCAGTTCGTTTGATTTATGCTACTCTATATAAGAAACCATGAAATTGCTTGACCGTAGATTTTCGTTCGCGATGTCTATCAGGTCTTATAGGGATGATATTTTTTGATATAATGGTTTCTAAATTGGGTGATGTGGTTTTTCCATGATAGAATAACCTACACATATGTGCCGCTACGGAAAAATTGGCTTTATAAGTGTACTTTCGTTGCTTCTTTTCAATGACTACGTGAGAGGTAATCATTTCTGCAAAGTTGTACATTATCATATGTGCGTAGATTTCTTGATGGATACACATCACCTTTTTTGAATGAAAATCCAGCATTCCAATCGTATATTTCAAATCTCGAAAAGAAGTTTCAATCCCCCAACGAGAAGCATAAAGTTCTTTAATCTTATTTAGTGGATAAGCATCTGTTTCGAGATTAGTTAGAACTGTTTCATACAACTCGTCTGTTACTTTGAATCTTACAATTCTAAAATTAAGAGTATAGAATTTTATAGCGTCATGCCTACTTAGCTTTTGAGGCAGGTAATCAAATGTGCTAATACTAGAAATAAGATGATATTTATTTTTATCTTTGAATAATTCTCTTGCTTCATTTGTTCGACTTCGTGTTAGCTTAAGTGATATTCTTTCATCAAACTCATCAAGGTCTGGAAGGTCTAAGCTTGTTTTGATACCATTTTGTCCTTCTTTGATACGAATCAAAAAATACCATCCTTTCTCTTGAATGTGAGCCAGATTGTTGTATGACTCATATCCACGATCAGCTATAACCAAGGCCTTTTTAATAGTTGATCTATCCACCATTTCTTGCAATGCCGCATGTTCATTCCATTCTCTACGTCCTTGAATTATTACATCTGTATAAATTTTCCGGTTCAGGTCAAAAAGAGCGTTTAAATGAAGTAGATTGTAAGGTTTTTGTCCATTAGAACCTGGATGAAATGATGATAAATCATCTGGATTTGTAGCTATTTGAACATCCGTACCATCAACAGCTAATACCTGAAGTTCAGAATCATTTTTGTTAATAAGTTTGGATGTAAAACCATCAAAAACAGCCTTAAATGCTTCTGCTTTAATCTTGTAACGTTGTTGAACAAATGCTGATGTTGATGGTAGATTTGTTTTTGCATTCCATGCATCAATTATTTCATTGGTAAGACTTCCACTTTCCATCCCAATAATAGTTTTCATAACAGTTTCAAATGAAAGTTTTCGTTGCCTAATAAAATCCTTACCAGGCGATATGCAATAATCTTTTGCCTTTTCTGAAATGGATTTTATCTCGGAAAGTAAAAGTCTTTTAAGGTATTTAGGTTTCATATGTGACCTCCTTGTAATCAATTTTTTACTAATTACAAGGGCCGCTCTGATAAACCTGCGATTTATCAGAGCGGCCGCACATTATCACTTCTGTGTCAAGCTTTTTTTGATATTTTTTTAAAATAAAAAGACCTCAGTATTATTTTCTAATACTGAGATCTTGACTCGTTATCTTAACTTAATGACATTGGGTGCGCGCCCATCTTTAGCGCAGGCACCGGCAACTTCGCGTTCCATTACGCTCATTCCACATAAAAAAATATTTTCGCCGTATTTTTACTAGTTTTGTACCCATTCAAATTTTATTATTATTTTAATTTAATTTGTTTGTCCTTTTGTTCAACAAGTTCAATTCTATTGTTGATTATTTTGAACATTTTTAGCATTTACATTAAGTTGTTTTTTCATTCTATACTTTCAGGGGTACAAAAGTTGACTTTAAACGGCGAAAAAATTTTTCAAGAACATTTTTGTGTGTAAGGTCTGCGAGCATCAAGAAAAGAGCCTACAAATTCTTATTTTGTTGAGTTAGAAGTTTTTTGATTTTAATGACTTTTTATACAAAGAAGGTATAATATAATAGTGGAGGGCGAATTATGAAACACGAAGTTATTATTGATAAAGATAAATGTTTTGGATGTGGGCTTTGCGCGAAAGACTGCGTTAGTTTTGATATTGAAATTATGGATGGAAAAGCATCTTCGCTTAAGAAAGGCTGCATCGCATGCGGACATTGCGAAGCTATCTGTCCTGAGGGCGCAATTACTTTAACAGGTTTTGAAGATAGCATTGAAGAGTTTGATAAGCAAACAAGATTAAATCCTGAAGAATTATTAAAAGCTATTAAATCTAGAAGATCTATTAGAAATTTCAAAGAAGATAAAATACCAAAAGAAGTTGTGGATATGATTTTAGAAGCGGGAAGGCTTGCACCTACAGCAGCTAATAGACAAAACATTAGCTATGTTGTTTTGGATGAAAAACTTAGTGAGTGTGAGCGTATCGCAATCAAAAAATCTAGAAAAGTATTAAACGCTGGAAAGAAAATAATTCCGATGCTTAGTACATTAAATGTAGATGATAATTTCTTTTTAAAAAAAGCTCCAATCGCAATTGTGATTTTTAGTTCTGATAAAATCAGTGCTTCTTTAGCAGCCGAGAACATGGCATTTATGGCAGAGGCAAATGGACTTGGAGTTTTATATAGCGGATTTTTCACAAGTTATGTTAACATGACAACAAAGATAAAAAAGATTATGGGCGTAACTAAAAAAGCTAAGGCTGTTACTACATTAGTTATCGGATATCCAGATGTTGAATACAAAAGAACAACTCACAGAGAATCGTTAGATGTTAAAAGACTATAAGGAGCGAAACATGAACAATACTATTAAAGAACTTTATGAGAGAAAATCGGTTAGAGTTTTTACAGAACAAGAAATTAGCTCTGAGCAACGAGAAGCTATCTTAAATAGTGCTATGCAAGCACCAACAGCTGGTAACCAGCAAATGTACACAATTATTGATATTCAAAATCAAGAATTGAAAGATAAGATGGCGGTTCTTTGCGACAACCAACCTTTTATAGCTAAGGCAAAATTGGTTTTGGTATTTTGTGCAGATTTTAGAAAATGGTATGATGCTTTCGAAGTTGCTGGCGCGGCCCCAAGAAAACCTGGAGCAGGCGACCTAATGATTTCGGTTACAGATACGGCGATTGCAGCTCAAAACGCAGTTGTAGCAGCACATAGTTTTGAAATCGGTTCATGCTATATAGGCGATGTAATGGAAAATGCAGAAAAGATGAAAGAGACATTAAATCTTCCACAGTATGTTTTTCCATGCGTTATGTTAGTTTTTGGTTATCCAACTCAGCAACAAATAGATAGGCCTAAGCCTGTGCGTAGCGAATTAGAAGATATCGTTTGCATAGACCAATACCAAACAAAAGGCGAGGAAGAGCTTAAAAAACTTTTTGCATCTAAATATAAAAACTCAACATTCGAAGATTGGGCAAAGGCTTTTTGTAATAGAAAATACAATTCAGATTTTTCAAAGGAAATGTCTCGTTCAGTAAACGAGTATATAAAAGATTTTCAATAAATATAGAAATGGGGTGAACATATGTCAGAAACATTAAAGACATTAGTTGAAAGAAGAAGTTGCAAAGCGTACACACCGGAGTTAATTGAAGAAGAAAAATTGCAAGCAATTATTAAGGCAGGCACTTATGCAGCAAATGGAATGGGAAAACAATCTCCAATCATCGTTGCCGTTACTAATAAAGAATTAAGAGATAGAATTTCAAGAATGAATGCTGCTGTTATGGGAAAAGAAGAGGGCTTTGATCCTTTCTATGGAGCACCAGAACTTTTAATTGTCTTAGCCGACAAGAACGTTCCAACTTACATCTATGATGGAAGCTTGGTAATGGGAAATCTTATGAATGCAGCTTACGACCTTGGAGTCGGTTCATGCTGGATTCACAGAGCAAAACAAGAATTTGAATCCGAAGAAGGAAAAGCAATCCTTAAAGAACTTGGAATCGAGGGCGATTATGAAGGCATCGGACATTTGATTTTAGGAAATCCGGCAAAGCCTTATAACGAGCCGGCACCAAGAAAAGAAAATTACGTTTATTATGCAAAATAATTTTTAAGGGCATCTGCAATGCAGATGCTCCTTTTTTGTGCTATTATATAGAGTATGTTTTTAACATCATCTTTAATGGCAGAAAATAATACAGTATTTTTTATCTCAGGAGGAGTAATTATTGTACTCATCCTTATTATTGCGATTGCAAATGCTTCAAAACCTATTACTGTTAAGGTTGAGAATAAGATAAAAAACAAAAAATATATTAGCCAAGATGAGTTCTTGAAATCATGGGAACGTGACAAGAACGATTATCCTGGTTGCTATGTTATTTTAAGCTATAATAAAAAACTGATTTTTAATCCAATGAATTATGATGAAATTTATATTGGGCAGTCAGTAAATGTTAGAAAGAGAGTTTTCAATCATCTTATGGGACATGGAAACGGGGACGTTTACTATGAAAAGAAGAGCGGTTGTAAAATATATATAGTTATTCAAAAGTGTTCTAAGAAAAAATTGAATATATCTGAAATTGATTTAATAGAACATTTCGAAGCGACGGATTCACTTAATGTAACTAGAGGTGGATCGGCAAGAAGATAATAGAAGGTCAAATCAGGCAACCAAAAATGGAATTAAATAAGCATGTAGATTTTACAAACAAACAATTATGGCAACTTATCTTGCCGTTGATACTAGAGCAGTTCTTATCTGTTGCAGTAGGACTTGCCGACTCAATGATGGTTGCACAAGTCGGCGATAGCGCTGTTTCTGGAGTTTCCCTAGTTGATTCAATTAGCGTTCTTATGCAATATATCTTTTCTGCTATGGCTGCAGGCGGTGTTGCTGTTTGTTGCCAATATTTAGGCAGAGAAGATTCGCGCCTTTCTAAAAAAGCTGGACATCATTTAGTTTTTTTAATGACAGTTTTTTCAATCGTCATTACAGCACTTCTATACATTTTTAACGGATTAATAATTACAAAACTATTTGGCACAATTGACGCAGATGTTATGGATGCAACTCGTAAATACTATATGATAGTAATGCTTTCGGTGCCGGCAATAGCGATTTATAATGCGGGAGCAGGGCTTTTCCGAGCTATGGAAAAGACGAACATAACATTAATAATTTCAATAATAATGAATGTAATCAATGTTGCTGGCAATGCTATCTTAATCTTTGGATTTAAGTATGGCGTTGAAGGTGTTGCTATTCCAACTCTTGTTTCAAGATGGGTTGCAGCAATAATAACAATTGCACTTCTATTCAAGAAAAAGTATGAACTTAATCTTCGGGGAATTCTTCGTTTCAAATTAGAAAAGAGAATACTAAAAAATATATTTAGCTTTAGTGTGCCTAGCGGCGTTGAAAACGGAATGTTCCAACTTGGTAAAATTATTCTTTTTAGTTTTATTTCAACAATGGGAACGGCGAGCATTACCGCAAATGCAATAGGTGGCACGATGGCAAGTATTCATGTTATCCCAGGCAATGCAATAAATCTTGCTATGGCGACGGTTGTTGGACAGTGCGTTGGCGCCGGAGAGTTTGATAAAGCCAAGTACTATTTTAAGAAACTCTTAAAGTGGGTTTATATAATGTCACTTATTTGGATAACGCTGATAATTATTTTAACGCCAACAATTCTTAAAATTTATGATGTCTCGGCCGAGGCAACAAAGTTTGCAAAAGTAGTATGTATGTTGCATGCAGTGAACGGAATTATTATATGGCCGTTAGGATTTGTCACACCGACATTTTTAAGGAGCGCGGGCGATGCAACCTTTACAATGATTGCAAGTGCACTTTCTATGTGGCTGGTTAGAGTAGTTGCAGGAATTATGCTTGCTAAGTATTTAGCTCTTGGTGTAATAGGCGTTTGGATTGCGCATACGATTTTAGATTGGATTGTCAGATCAATAATCTTTTTGATAAGATATAAAAAAGGAAAATGGATGACGAAAGCCATCAAACAATAGGAGGAAGTTATGAGCGTAGCAAAACAAACTAAACTCGGCGGACGTTTTTGGTCAGCTATGTTAATCTTCGGACTTATGGGCCAAATTGCATGGGTCGTTGAGAACATGTATTTTAATGTTTTTATCTATAAGATGTTTCATGCAACGGCAGCAGAAATTTCTGCAATGGTTATGGCAAGCGCAGTTGTTGCCGCACTTACAACAATTATTATGGGTGCCGTTTCTGACAAAGTCGGTAAGCGGAAAGCCTTTATGAGTGTAGGCTATATTATTTGGGGCATAAGCATTATAACTTTTGCTTATATAAAAAGTGTATTGTTAACTATTGTTATGGACTGCGTTATGACTTTCTTCGGTTCAACCGCTAATGATGCTGCTTACAACGCATGGCTAACTGATAGAGGCGACGAAACCAATCGTGGAAAAATTGAAGGCTTCAATTCTATGATGCCACTCGTTTCAATACTTATTGTATTTGGTGGATTCATGAGTTTTAATCTCGATGCTCATTCAAGTTGGGTTACTATTTATTACATTATCGGTGTTGCAACAACAATCATCGGTATACTCGGATTCTTTCTTATCGAAGATTCAAAGTCACTTACAAAATCAACAAATAATTTTGGCGAAACTTTAATCGCAAGTTTTCGACCTAAGACAATAAAAATCAACAGCCTGCTTTATATTATTCTTGGGCTGTTTGCTATTTTTGGAATTTCAATTCAGGTTTTTATGCCTTACTTAATCATCTACTATGAGCAAAGCCTCGGCATGAGCAATTACGTTTTAATTATGGCACCGGCAATTATTGTTGCGGCTGTAGTTACGGCTTTTTATGGAAAAGTTTATGACAAAAAGGGTTTTGGTTTTGCTATTCGCATACCTGTAGCGATGCTTGGAATAGGCTATTTACTTTTATTCTTTACAAAAACGACAATTCCAGTTTTCATTGGCTCGCTATTTATGATGAGCGGATATCTTACTGGAATGAGTGTGTTTGGAGCAAAGATAAGAGATCTTATTCCCGAAAACGAGGCTGGCCGTTTCCAAGGTGTTCGTATTATTGGACAAGTTTTAATCCCAGGACTTATTGGACCAGCTATTGGAGCAGCAGTTCTTAAAAATGCGCAAGTTATTATTAACAATGACGGAACTGAAAGTTTTCTTCCGAATGAAAATATTTGGCTTGCAGCTTTAGCTGTTGGCGCAGTGCTTGCCGTTTTGCTTGCTGTATTTAGAAAGCAAATTAATAAAGCAAGGTAATTTTATGTGGGACGTATATCCTAGACCACAACTTAAAAGAGATAGTTTCTTAAACCTTAATGGGAAATGGATCGTTAATGGAAAAGAAACTTATGTGCCTTCGTGCCTTAACGAAGAGCACTTGATTTATGAGCGAGAGTTTCTATTCACTAAAGAAAATGAACGCGCACTTCTTCATATTGGTGCAGCGGACCAAATCGCAAAAGTTTTCTTAAATGAAAAATTTCTTGGAGAACATAAAGGTGGTTATCTTCCTTTTGATTTTGATATTACAGATTTTGTAAGAGAGGGTAGTAACACCTTAAAGATAGAGGTTATAGATACTCTTGATAAAACTTATCCTTATGGAAAACAAAAAAAGAGACATTCAGGAATGTGGTATACGCCAGCTTCCGGCATATGGAAGAGCGTTTGGATTGAGCAAGTTCCTAATGTATATATAGACCATGTTAAAATAATGCCAGACCTTTGCGGGGCTGATGTTGAAATTTTCATTAAGGATTGCACCGCATGGCCGGACGTAAAAAATCTAAGTGAAACGGTTCGATTTAATGAGGAAAATCCAATCCTTTGGACGCCAGACAATCCACATTTATACTATAAGACGATAGAAAGAAATTCTGATAAGGTCGAAATTTATTATGCGCTTAGAACGATTGAAATTTTACCTGATAAAAGTGGTGTAAATCGTGTTTGCTTAAATAAAAAACCGTTTTTCCTTCATGGGGTATTAGACCAAGGCTACTTTAAGGAAGGTAACCTTTTACCTAAATCTCCAGATGAATATGAAAAAGATATTTTGCGAATGAAAGAATTAGGATTCAACCTTCTTAGAAAGCATATCAAGGTTGAGCCTGAAGAATTTTATTATGCGTGCGACAAACTTGGAATTTTGGTAATGCAAGATATGGTCAATTCTGGAAATTATCATTTCTTTAAGGATACACTTTTAGGAACACTTGGAATAAAATTTTCTGATAAAGTTTCTAGTTATGATGAACGCCAAGAATTTTGGATTAATCATATGAAAGAGACGATTTCGCATCTTTATAATCATCCATGCATTATTGCTTACACATTGTTTAATGAAGGCTGGGGCCAGTTCGATTCTGACAAAATGTATACTTTAGCAAAGAAGTGCGACTCAACAAGACTTATTGATTCGACATCAGGTTGGTTTGCGCAAAATTTAAATGATTTTGATAGTCTTCATATTTATTTTAGAACAAAAACCTTAAAGCCAGATAAACGCCCGATGCTTCTATCAGAATGCGGTGGCTTTGCATTGAATCTTAATGATGATAAAAAGACTTATGGATACGGAAAATGCAAAAATGAAGTTGAACTTACAAAGCGAATCATCGCAATGTATAAGAAAATGATTATTCCGGCAATCCCTTCGGGACTTTGCGGATGCATCTACACGCAACTTTCCGATGTTGAAGAAGAAATAAACGGACTTTACACTTTTGACCGCGAAATATGTAAAGTAGAAAAAGAAAAAATGTTAGATCTCGCCGCAAAAATTTTTGCAGCTCTTCAAAAATCAATCTAATAACAATTTTTATGTTGCTGAGAATAAAACTTCAGTCATTGACTTAAATGTTTGTTTAGAAACATACTTCACAGTGTTTTTAAATTTTTTATAAAAATCAGCACAAAATTTTGAGTTTGCTACGCTAAATTTTCTTATTTTTTTTAAAAAATATTAAAGAATGATTTTAAACAACGTTATAGCTGAATAATGTTTATTAAAAGTTAGCAAAAATAGCCCTAAAAGTTAGAAGTCTATTTTTTAAGCATAAATTAATATTTAAGAGGGTAGCAAACTCAAAATTTTGTGCAAAAAATAATTTTTTTTTAGATTAAAAATATGATATACTTTCAAATGAAATCTTAATGAGTCTAATCAGACTATTTATTTCAAAAAAGAAAAAATTATGATCACATCAATCGTTAGATTATCAGCGTTAGAGTATTGGCTTAATGGTACAGATAGATATTTTTATTATCAACCAGGAAGAAAAACTCTTTCCACAAATTTTGACTTAAAGATTAATAAGCAAAAAGCAATAGAACTAGCAAAAGAGTATCATTTTACACTGCCAGTTAATTTAATGGTGCCAGAAAATACAAGATTAAATAAAACTAACGAAATAACAAGAAATCGATTTATCCATGGTTTGCCATATAAAAGTTTTGTTAAACTTAATGATAGAGGAGATAGTGATGATGAAGTATATGTTGCTTGTCCGGAACTATGTTTCTTGCAAGCTGCTCATATACTGCCGTTGCACTTAGCTGTAAAGATTGGAAATATGCTTTGTGCGATGTATATAAGAGATGATGAAGAAGTAATGGGGCAAAGAAATATTCAGCCTTTAACTAGCAAGAAAAAAATAGAGCAATATTTAAATAAAGTTGAAAAAGTTGCAGGCCTAAAAAATGCACGAAGAGCATTGAAATATGTTTCGGACAAGTGCAATTCGCCAATGGAGGTTAATATTGCAGTTATAGGAAAATTGCCAATAAGTGCAGGAGGATATGCTTTGGAGGATTTTAAAATGAACGGCGAAGCCAAATTGAAAAAGGAGGCAAAAGAGTTATTAGGACGAAAGGTATGTATGTGTGACATGCTTTGGGAGGAAGAAAAGGTCATAGTTGAGTATGAAAGCAATTTAACGCATCTTGATAAAGAACAACATGAATACGATAAGAGACGAAGTACAGCAATAATCAATGCGGGTTATAAGATAATAAATATTACGGCAAGAGACGTTGGGGTTTTAAGCAGAACGGATGAAATCTTTGAGATTATACGAAAGTCGCTAGGAATGAGGGGATTAAAGGATCGGTTTGAAAAATTTGATGAACAAAGGTTTGAAGTGTATAGAGATGTATTTAAGAAAGACATATTTGAAATTTTGAAAGAGTTAAATCAAAAACAAAACAATGTGATATACTAAAAATATAATTAGCTAGAGGGATAGAAAAAATGGAGAAGATAAAAAAGATATTAATAGGTGGAGAAAAGAAAGCGGGAAAGACATTTTTAGTTCAAAGACTTGTAAGACTGTTGCCGGGGAATATTAAAGGCTACTATACATTGGCGGACAAAGCAGACGAGAATACAGGTGTTTTTAAGATTTATATGTATCCAGCAAGCGAGACTGTCGAAAATAGAAAACAAACAGAAGAAAATTGTATAGGCAGTAGCGATGGGAAAAAAAGAAAAATAAATAAAGCGACATTCGAAAATCTTGGAGTAAGCCTTTTATCAGAAGTTGACAAAGATGATGTTGTGGTGATGGATGAAGTTGGCTTTTTCGAATCCGAAGTAAAACCTTTTACTGATAAAGTATGCGAGATAATAGAAAGCAAAAACTATGTAATCGCTACGATTAAAGAAAAATACGATAACGAATATATAAACAAAGTTAGAAATTATAAAGAAAGAGAAGATGCTATTTTTGTTCATGTAACGGACGAAAATAGAGAAGAGGTTTTTGCTGAACTTGAAAAAATTGTAAAGACATGGTAGCATCTATATAACTTAATAAGAAGTTTTCGAGCTTATTTGCCTAAAACGAAAGTCATGGAAAATAAGCCTGCCGTGAAAGCGACACGGGGCTTAAGAGGAAACAATTAAACCTTCTGTATTGAAAAGGAAACTATAAATGCTTAAAGCATTATTGCCGTTCCTTTTTGGAACGGCTTTTTGATTATGAAAGATACAAAGAAGAAAAAAATTCATATCACGATACCTATACTGGCAGTAATCCTGGTTGTTGTTTTTGTTGCATCATTCTTTTTGGGAAGATATCAATTTGAAGTAAGTACCCAAATGATTCAAGTTTTAGTAAGAATTAGGCTTCCGAGAATTGTTATGGCTTGTTTAGTTGGATGCTGCCTTTCATGTGCCGGAGCAGCCTACCAAGGCGTATTCCAAAACCCTATGGCATCGCCAGATATTTTGGGTGCATCTGATGGTGCGGCTTTTGGCGCTGCACTGGGGATAATTTTAGGCCTTGGTTCAAAGTGGATGACGATTAGCGCTTTTATTATAAGCATTATTACGGTTGTAATAGTTTTCATAATTGCTCAAAGAGCACCGGGAAACAAAATCATAAACTTAATATTAGCAGGAATAATGATTGGTTCATTCTTCGCAGCAGGCACAAGTTACATTAAATTAGTAGCAGATACAAACAACGAACTTCCAGCAATTACATATTGGCTTATGGGAAGTTTGTCGGGTGTAAAATTAAGCGATTTCAACATTGTAGTAATAGCGGCAATGGTAATAGGTTGCGTGGTGCTAATGTTACTAAGATGGAAAATAAATATTTTGACACTCGGAGATGAAGAGGCCCAAACGTTAGGAATCAATACAAAAAGATTAAGACTTATTGTAATACTTGCGGCAACACTCGTAACGGCAGCAAGCATAGCTGTAAGCGGAGTTATCGGGTGGGTAGGGCTCGTTATCCCGCACCTAACAAGAAAAATAGTCGGACATGATTACAGAAAATTAATTCCAGCGTCAATGCTGACCGGAGCAATCTTTTTGCTAATTGTAGATGATATAAGTCGCAATTTATTAGCAACCGAAATTCCAATTGGAATATTAACTGCATTTGTTGGCGCACCATTTTTCATTTACCTATTAATTAAGAGAGATAAAACATTGTAATGAGCATAGAAGTAAATAATCTAACATTTTCATATGGAAAGAGAAAAGTACTTGAGGACATTTCGCTAAATGTCTCTGATAGTTGTTTGTGCACACTTCTTGGCGCGAATGGGTCGGGAAAAACAACTATGTTCAAATGCATCTTAGGGATGCTTAAAAAATATAGCGGAGAAATAAAAATTGATGGCACATCAACAAAGCAACTAACAGAAAAGGAGATGGCGCATAAGGTTGCATATATTCCGCAAATTCATGGAGCAACCTTTGACTATAGTGTAAGAGATATGGTTATGATGGGAACTGATCATACATTGGCTCCACTAGCAGTTCCGGGTAAAGCACAAATAAAAAAGGCCGAAGAAGCTATTGAAAGGGTAGGGCTTGCTGGTAAATCAAATAAGTTTTTCACAAGACTTTCAGGTGGAGAACAGCAGCTAGTTCTTATAGCTAGAGCGCTAGCTCAGGGCTCAAAAACTTTACTGATGGATGAGCCAACAAGCGCTCTCGATTACGGAAATCAAACATTAATAATGGAGCAACTAAGCGCCCTTGCAAAAGAAGGATATTGTATTATGATTTCTACCCACACGCCGCAACATGCGCTTTGGTATGCAAATAAAATTATTGCGCTTAAAGATAATAAGATAAAAGCCGAAGGTTCAAGCGAAATTTTAGATGAAGAACTAATAAAAGAGTTGTACAAAATCGATGTAAAATTAATTGAAACAGAAGAAGGAAAAATAATTTATCCAAAATGCGAAAAATAAAAATTTTGCCAATAATCTTAATAGTAATAATGTGCATCACTGTTGGATGTGGAAATAAAAAAACACCTAGCGATGAAACTAAAATATTTACGGACTCGCTAGGACGAGAAATAAGCGTGCCAAAAAATCCTGAAAAGATAGCGGTAACGGGACCATTTGCGCAAATAATTGTTTTTGCGCTTGCCCCAAACAAACTAGTAGGAACTGCAATTAGGTGGGAAGATAAAGATAAAGGATACATAGATGAAAAATACTTATCCTTGCCATGCATCGGCCAGCTTCAAGGAGGAAAAGGAGACTTAAATTTAGAAACACTTATGATGAGCGGCGCCGAGTTAGTTATAGATGTTGGCGATCAGGGAGATGCTATTAAAGAGGACTTAGAAGCAATTCAAAATCAAACAAATATTCCATGCGCGCACATTGCTTATAGCGCAAAAGATGCTGGGCAAACTTATCGTATGCTCGGCGAACTTTTAGAAATGGAAGATGAAGCCGAAGAGTTAGCAAACTATTGTGAAAAAATTTATGAGCGAACAAAAGATATTTCTGAAAAAGTAAAAAAAGAAAAGCTTTTATATATCGTTGGTGAAGAAGGACTAAATGTAATAGCAAAAGATAGTTATCACAGCGAAATAATAGATTTACTTTCGGACAATGTTGCCAAGGTAGATAACCCAACAAGCAAAGGTACGGGTAATGAAGTTGATATGGAGCAAATATTAACATGGAATCCAGATGTAATTTTAGTATCTCCAAATACAATATATGATGAAATGGGAACAGATAAAATTTGGAGCCAGATAAGCGCTGTTAAGAATGGAAAATATTATGAAGTTCCAGAAGGACCATATAATTGGATGGGATTTCCGCCATCAGTTCAGAGACTTTTGGGAATGAGTTGGATGGCAAAAATCCTTTATCCTAAAGAGGCGACATATGATTTATATGACGAAACAAGAACCTTTTATAAACTTTTCTATCATCATGAGTTGACAAAAGGTGAGTATAATAAACTAGTAAAATAACGACAAATTTTATCGAAAATCAAGTTCTTATATTATTTAAAGTCCATCTTAGCTTTATGTGTTACATGACTTAAATGTAGTTCAAAATCCTGTCTACTTCTTAAGTAGATATTTTTTAATATCAATCCAGAGAAGAATGACTGGATTGCAGCCACAGCAACAAAGCAACATACAATAAGTGTTGGGAAATTCAACACTAATCCTGTTTGAATAAATTTAATCAACACAGGAATAAAAAATCCAATTGATATCAAAAGTAAAATTGCAGCGATTGTTCCAAAAAATGCAAATGGACGATAAGTGCTAAATAGTCGCAAGATAGTTCTTATTACCTCGAATCCGTCAGAGTATGTATTTAATTTTGATTCACTACCTTCTGGACGATTTCTGTATTCAATTACGACATTATCGACTTTTAAGTTTTTATCAACTGCATGTATAGTCATTTCTGTTTCAATTTCAAAACCTTTTGATAAAACAGGAAATGTTTTAACAAAACGATAACTAAAAGCACGGTATCCTGTCATTATGTCTTTTATATTGGACTTAAAAAGACGGTTAACCCATGAACGCACGATAGAGTTGCCGATGCCATGAAATGGGCGTTTGTTTTCGTTGAAATATGTTGAAGATAAGCGATCGCCAACTACCATATCTGATTGGTAATCAAGAACTAAAGAGGCCATCTCTTTGGCTATATCAGCAGGATAAGTATCATCCCCATCAACTATTATGTAGCATTCAGCGTCAATTTCAGCAAACATTCTTCTAATAACATTTCCTTTTCCTTGTTGACGTTCATAACCAACTATTGCGCCAGCTTCACGAGCAATCTTGTCGGTGCCATCTGTTGAATTGTTGTCATATACATAAATGACGGCATCGGGTAATGCCTTTTTGAAATCATTCACAACTTTAGCAATAGTTTTGCTTTCATTGTAGCAAGGAATTAATACTGCTATTTTATCCATAGAAATCACCTTCCTTAGTTTTATAAAATTTACTATTTTATACCAAACGTAAAGATATGTTTAATAATATCTGTTGATTGAGGAGCATAGTATTCAGTGAAATTCAAGTCGTATGGTGTGACAAACAATACTACGCTCATTACAATTGCTAAGAATAAAAGTAAAGCAAGTAAGCTACTCATAACTTTCTTTTTAGATGAAGTTTCACAAACAAATCCAATGAAAATAAATGAAATAACTGCTACCAGCCAATAAAAATCCATGCGATACCTAGTTAATGGCCAAGGCGAAAATACCGAATCTGCCACAATTATTATAAGAACCGATAGAATCATAATAATAATCAATGGGGCCATTTTTTTAGCTGATATTTTATCTAAACATTTTTTATGCAACATACGAATTGCCAAAAATATAAAGACAGGGTAGGTTAAAAACATACCAAATTCTAAAAGATTTATTTTGGCAGGTATCCTAATAAAATAATAAAAAATAGAGAAAAGGATTGTTTTTAAATCAACCCGTGACAATATATTTCCATAATTGCTTTGATCGGCTATTGTTAATTGATATGTTTGGCCAAATTCAAATACATTTTCAAAACGAATGTAGTTATACCACATCAAGGATATGGCAACTAAGATGTATGGAAGAAGAACTATCAAAAGTTTTAATAATAATTTTTTATTAATCTTCCCATTTGATTTTCTATTGCGAATAAAAGAAATCATTAGCGGTATAATAATTAAATTTGCTAACGCAATAGGAGGTCTGCAGCCAAATACTAATGCTCCGAATAGTGCGCCTAAAGTCGCCAAGGCAATAGCTTTGTTGTCGGATGGGGTATTGTAAACTGCTTTGAAAAAGAAAAACAAACTCCATATTTCAAAACAAATTGCGGAAGAAATTGCAGTACAGTACAAAGCTGGCACGGCAGAAATATACCACACGCTCATAAATGAAAAAGCGACACAGGACAATATAAATATTGCGTCATTTATTTCTCTAAAAAACTTTCTTCTCAACAAATTAAGCAATGCGAATAAGCCAATGATAAAAAATGCAGTAAAGATTTGTGTGCCGTGATACGTTATCAGTGGCATTCCTGTTATTAGTTTATAAGGTACAAAAACAACAATGGCAGGAACGATGCCGAAATACATATAATATTTTCCGTTATAAAATGCATGATCCCAATGAAAATCAACGCCCAATTCCTCTCGCATACTTGGGTCATAAGGATTATCCATTTCTAATAGTTTTTCATCTACTTGATAATCAAAAGAAATTTTGCCATCAATAATCGAATCTGCAATTAATTCGTATTGGTCGCGATGTTCAGGAATTTGGCCATTATACATAGGTGATAAACTCATGGGTAGTATGCAAATTAAAATTGTTGCAATACAAGAAATACCGCAGATGAGTTTCGATTTTATTGTTTTTTCGACAGTTTTTATTTCAAAAATTTTAGAGTTTGGACGTATAAGCCATAAGACAAAAAAACATAAACCATATATTAATATTCCAATAATGGTGTATTTCATTTTTGCTCCTTATTTTTCATAATTAGTATTATGTTGACCAAAGATTAGCAAAAATATGTATACATGCTAGTTAGAAAAAAGTATAACATAAAACATAAAAAAGGAGTAGACTCCTTCAAGTCTACTCCGAATTACACTAATTACAATAGTTAAATAAAAAGTTTTTATTTAAAAAACAGGCTTAAAATGGTAGTATTAATGTATAAGATTATGTTTAATTCACTACTCAAGGAGGAGAGATAATGGAATTTAAAAACATGTTAAGCCCTTTAAAAGTGGGCAATAAAGTTTACAGAACTCGCGTTGAAAGTTCACCTATGGCTTTTGCGTTAGTAGCTCAAGATCCTATGGCTGCTGAAGTAGCTTATAGAAAAGTTGAAGCTCCTGCAAAAGGTGGAAACGGATGCGTAGTAATCGGCGAAACAGACGTTAACTTTGTTGATGCTGACCGTATCCCAGGTTTTAGACCTTTTGACTTTGCTAAGCCAGAAGAAGATCCTGAAACTTTCAAAGCATATCAAACATATGCTGCAAGAATTCAGGCTCAAGGTGCTGTAGCACTTGCTGAACTTGCTCATCCAGGTAGAGAAAAAGTTCCTTTCGGACCTGGCCAAGAAGCAATCGGACCATGCGAATCAGTAAACTATGCTGGAATTAAATGCAGAGCTATGAACGAAGATGATATGGCTAGAATTGCTAACGACTTCGCTGTGGCAGCAGTTTATATGCAAAAGGCTGGTTTCGACGGTGTTTTAATTCACGGCGGACACGGCTTCTTATTCACACAATTTTTAAGCCCACTTATCAACCAAAGAACAGATGAGTATGGCGGATCTTTAGAAAATCGTGCTAAGTTCCCTAAACAGATTCTTAAAGCTGTTAGAGATGCAGTTGGACCAGACTTTATCGTTGAGCTTAGAATCGACGGAACTGATCGTCAAGAAGGTGGAATTACACCTGAAGAAACGGGTGAATTTATCCAAATGGTTGAAGACCTCATTTCATCAGTTCATATCACAGCTGGTATTTATGAAGAGTCAGTTAAATCTGGAACAGAATCATGTATGTTCCAGGAGCATGGACTTAATATCCCTGCAGCTGCAATCGTTAAGAAATATACAAAACTTCCAGTTGGTGCAGTTGGTGGAATCAACAGCCCAGAAATGGTTGAACAAGCTATAGCAGACGGCAAGATTGACTTTGCAATCTTTGGACGTCAGATGCTTGCTGATCCTGAATTTGTTAACAAATGCGCTGCTGGCAAAGAAAAAGAAATTCACAGATGCTTAAGATGTTACTATTGCTTCCCTGGTTCACCAGAAGAAGGATATACAGATCTTCCATTCAAGAGTGAAGAACTTGCTGTATATGTTGGACATTGTACTATCAACCCAACAGCTCACCTTCCATTCGATTTAGAGTTACTTCCAGATCCAGAAAGAGGACCACAAAAACTCTTAGTAATTGGTGGTGGTATCGCGGGTGTTCAAGCTGCTCTTAGCGCTTCACAAAGAGGCCATGATGTAACACTTGTTGAAAAAAGCGATAAACTTGGTGGACTTTTATACTTCACAGATGTTGATGTTGATAAGCCAGACCTTAGAAACTTCAAAGATACATTAATTTATGAACTCTCACTTACAAATGCAAAAGTTCTTCTTAATACAGAAGCAACTCCTGAGTTCATTAAAGAGTTCAATCCTGATGAAGTTATTATTGCAACTGGTTCACAACCATCTTGCCCACCAATTCCTGGTATTGAGAACGCTACTCAGGCAATGGGAGTTTATGACGGAACATGCACACCAGGTAAAAAGATTGTTATGATTGGTGGCGGACTTGTTGGTTGCGAAGCTGGACTTCATCTTCAAAAGACAGGCCATGAAGTAACTGTTGTTGAAATGCTTCCTAGAGTAGCAAACGAATCATTTGGTATGTACAGAGAAGGTCTCGTTTGGGAAATGGAAAAGAACGGCATGAAGTGGTTCGAGAATACAAAGTGTCTTGAAATTGCTCCTAACTCAGTTAAGATTGAAAACGCTGATGGCGTTCAAACTCTTGAAGCTGATACAGTTCTTTACGCACTCGGTATGAAGAGCATTGACTACTCAGCACTTAAAGAAGCATGTGGTGATAAACCTGTTTACGTAGTAGGTGATGCTATTAAACCTGGAAAAGTTGACCAATGTACTAGATCAGGATTCATCGCAGCACTCAAGATTGGTGCAAGTAGCGAATCAATCGAATTTATTCAAGAATAATCACTAGATTAACTAAAGAACTAATAAAAGGCTGACACATATGTGCCAGCCTTTTAATAATTTTCATTTTTTGTAGAATGATAAACTAACTATTTTTTTGAAAAATTTTAATACCAGCTATAACGATAGTTAGAAAAGCACTTGCCAAAAGGATTAGCCATAACGAAGAAGAGGTATCTGCCGTTTCTGGGACACTCTTTTTAGCTTGAATCAATGTTGTATCTTCAAGGGCTAATGTGTTTTTTGAATTATAAGGAGTTTCCGTATAAATGTAACGTGTGCCAGCGTTGTTACTTGTGCGACTTGTACGGTTTAGAACTGCATTTTCAGGAGCAATAATCTCACAGTTTTCGCCTAATGTTATGTATTTTGGAATATAAGCCTCATCATATCCTGCAGCTTCTTTTTCTCCAGTTGAATAGTCAACACCAAATGAAATACCTCTCTTAGAAACTGCTTTTATAGATTGATTATCTTTTAGAGTAACATTTATTGAATTGCTGCTGATAATTCCGTGGGCTATACCTTCCACAATTTTTTCGTCACCATAGTCAGATGCATCAACGTATGTATCAACGTTACTATTTTCTAGGTTCATTGCATCACGGCAAAAGATACCATAAACTAGTCCAAGAGAATTAACATTGACTTTTACTTTACTATCAATAATATCTACTTGGCCTGCAACGCGAATAGCTTCGGCGTTTATTGCATCTTCACAGTCTATATCTATAGCAATATTTGAATTTTTTATAAAAAGATTACTATCATTTCCAGCAATAATGCCTCCGTTATTGAATGTATAAAAAGGAGTTCCGGACTTTTTGTCTGTAATATGAATTTTGATATCGCTATCTACAATATTTATGCCACCAAGCTTATCCGAATTTATGGCAGTAAACATACCAACTGCAGAATGATACGGAAGAAAACGGTCAGGCTCTGACATCATGTCGATATTTAAGGTTGCCCCGGCAATATCGATGGTTCGTGAATAAATAACATTTTTAGAAGTGTCTCCAGCACCTACAAAAGGAGCAGATGAATAAATATTGAGAATACTGTCTTTTTGTATATTAATTTTTGATGATGAAAAAATAGCGCAGCCATTAATCTTTGCATCAATCTTAACGCCTGGGCATATTGTTACATCAGTAGCATAGTTAGTGTTACTAGCATGAATACCGTCGCAAAAATGTCCATTCATTTCTCTAAATGTTAAATCTGCATCCACGGTAATTTTTCCATTATTTCGGATTAAATAAGTACCTCCATTAAGAGCTAAAGTTCCATCACCTGTTATTAAAAGTTCAACAGGTTTAGTATTTTCACCTAAGCAATAAAAATCAATCGGAATGCCACTTCCGTTTGAAGATTCTTGGTAAAAAGTATTGGTAAAGGTATTCTTGCCAACTAATTCTAAAGTAAGGGTATCAAAATCGTTTTTGTATCCACGATACATAAGTCCTATAGCTGGCGATACTATGTGATCAAAAACAACGGTATCATTAGAAAAATTTACATTATCAAAAATTATTTTATCACCCTTTGAAGAAAAGGATATTTTACCAGAACCCAAGTTAGCTTCAGTTAAATTGATATTTTCTCCAGGCAACAAGGCATAACTTTCTAAATATAAAACAGGAATTTCATCGAGATAATTATTTATAGTTATAGTTGCAAAATTCGATACGGTATATTCTCCGGATTTATCTGTAATTTTGCAAAAAACATTGCATCCATGAAAAGAATATTCCGTGCTAGGCATAACTAAAGTATTGGTAGTTGCTGAAGTGCCGTCTAACATAAAAGATTGTCCAATCCCATCAATGAAATACCATTGATAAGTGACATCCTCTGGGTTTGCTACTTCAACACTAAAAGTTCCACCATTTGGATAATTTACAGCAATGTTTTCAGGCTGCTTCGTAATAACAGGTTCGCTTGCTAAAGCCGGAAAGGCAAATAAAAATAAAGAAGCCATTAGAACAATGCTTGCAGCTAAAATAAGTTTCCATTTTGTAAGAATGCATTTTTCCATAATTTATACCTTTACTTTTATTTGAATTAAATTAGTTTTTGTAAATTTGTCTACATAATATACTTTGTTTATTAAAAAATCAAATTGATATATAATATAAGTAATAAATAAGAAAGATGCAAAAAATAATGTCAAAAATAAGGGCTAACATACACGTTAATGGAATAGTGCAAGGCGTTGGGTTTAGGCCTTTTATTCATAAGCAAATTACGGACCATTCGCTTTTAGGCTGGATTCGTAACACTTCTTCCGGTGCCGAAATAGAAATAGAAGGAACCGAAGAAAGAGTCGATTTATTCATAGAAGAACTTTGGACAAAGTCTCCGAAGCTTTCTTTAATTGAAACTGTCACATTCGAAAAATTCACAGAGTTAAAAAATTATACTGACTTTGAAATTATTAAAAGCAAAGCAGAGGATTCAAGAGATACTCTAATATCTCCTGATGTTTGCGTTTGCGATGATTGTATTCGTGAGATGTTTGATTCTAAGGATAGACGCTTTAGATATCCTTTTATTAACTGCACTAATTGCGGTCCTAGATTTACTATCATAAAAGATATTCCTTACGACAGAGATAAAACAACGATGCAAAAATTCCCTATGTGCCCAGATTGCGAGAAAGAATATAAAGACATAGTAGATAGGCGTTATCATGCTCAGCCCGTAGCATGTGATGATTGCGGGCCAGAAGTTTTCTTCGTTGAAAACGATAGCCAAAATATCATAGCTAAGAAAGATGATGCAATTAAAATGGCGCAGCAATTCTTAAAAGAGGAAAAGATTATTGCCGTAAAAGGTCTTGGTGGAATTCATCTTGCATGCAACGCTGACAATGAAAGATTAGTAAATGAACTAAGAAAAAGAAAACATAGAGATGAAAAACCATTTGCTTTAATGGTTAAAGATATAGAAGCTGCAAAAGAAATTTGTGAAATTACTGATGACGAAGAAAAAATCTTAGAAAGTCACCAAAGAGCGATAGTGCTCTTAAAGAAAAAAGATTTAAATAGCTACATGTATGTAAGCGAAAATAACTATATTGGAGTTATGCTTCCTTATACGCCGATGCATTTTTTAGTTTTTGAAGATTGCCCCAAAAGACTAGTTATGACAAGCGCTAATATTTCAGACCTTCCAATTATTTATAAAAATGATGAAGCTCTTGAAAAACTAAAAAATGTTGCGGATGGCTTCTTGCTCAATAATAGAGACATTGAAACAAGATGCGATGATAGTCTTTGCTGGGTTTACAAAGGTAAAGAATATTTTGCACGCCGCTCAAGAGGATATGTTCCGTTCCCTATTATCTTAAAAGAAGTAATGGATAATACGCAAAATAAAGAAAGTGTCTTAGCATGTGGCGCAGAGCAAAAAGCCACATTTGCAATTTCTAAAAATACATATGTTTTTCCATCGGCGCATATAGGTGACTTAAAAAATATAGAAACTCTTGAACATTACGAAAACCAGATAAAACATTTTGAAAAAATGTTTAGCATAAAGCCGAAAATAATTGCATGTGATTTGCATCCAGATTATTTATCTAGTAATTACGCTAATCAAAGAGCACAAAAAGAAAATTTAAGGCTTGTGAAAATTCAGCATCACTTCGCACACATGGCTTCGTGTATGGCAGACAATAATCTTGATGAAAAAGTTATAGGAATTATTTGGGACGGAACTGGACTTGGAACTGATAATACTATATGGGGAGCAGAATTCCTAATCGGAGATTACGAAGGATTTGAAAGAAAAGGAACAATTTTGCCGTTTAAACTTCCAGGCGGAGATAAAGCTACTAAAGAAATTTATAGATGCGCAGCATCGCTTTTAAAAATTAGTAATGCAGACACAAAAGAAATTAAGGATGCTAAATTTAATGAAAATTTCGAGCAGCTAAGTACAATGATTGATGCAAATATCAATTCGCCTACATGCACTAGCATGGGACGACTTTTTGACGGCGCAGCTTATCTTATCGGAATAAAAGACGAAGCTACTTATGAGGGTCAGGCAGCAGTTCTTTTAGAAGCCTGCGCACTAAGAGCAAAAGAATTTACTGACGAAGTTTATGATTATGATATTATAGAAACAGATAAATTATATTTTGATTACACTAAGATGATAAAACAAATGATTAAAGATAATGCTGATAAAAATACTAAAGCATTGAAATTTATGAACACAGTAGTAGATATGGCTGTGGAAATTTCTAAAAAGATTAGAGAGAAAGAAAATATAAACAAGGTTGTTTTGTCTGGCGGAACGATGCAAAATCAATATATGCTAGAAAGACTTGAAAGGTTATTAAAGGCGGAAGGCTTTGAACCTTTCCACCACAAAAGAGTTTCATCTAACGACGAAGGCCTAGCACTTGGCCAAGTAATGATAGCAATGAGGAGTTAATTATGTGCCTAGCAGTACCACTAAAGATTAAAGAAATTAATGGACTTAATTGCATATGCGAACGAGAAGGAATCGAGCGTGAAGCACGCCTTGACTTTGTAAAAGATCCTAAAGTCGGAGATTATGTTCTTATTCACGCTGGCTTTGCTATCGAGAAAATGAGCGAAGAGCAAGCTGAACTTGATATCGAAGCATGCAAAGAAGTTGAAGAAGAAATAAGAAAACTTTATAGCGAAACATGAAAATAAATATTATGGAAGTGCGTGGAACGCACACAGACAAGTAGAAATGGTGGCTGTTAACTTTTTTCGGCTAATATTTAATAGCAATAAAAATTAGCCGAAAAAGAGGTCGCGTAAAAGAAAAGTAAAGTATCTTATATATGCAATAATAGGATTGATAAAAGTTTTTGCCGTAATAATGGTAGTTTTGTACCCATAAAAAAGAATAATTAAACTTTTTATCAAAAAGAAGGCTTTTTTGGCAACATTTCAAGCGTACTTGTTGCATAAAAAAGAAGAAAAGTGTATGTTGAAAAAATAATGGGTACAAAACTGTGAAAAAAACGGCAAAAACGAACATGGGACTAGCAATGTGCAAAAAATGGACATTGCAAATGTAGCCAGAGCGGTCTAATGTAATTTAAAAAGATATGAGTATTAATATTATGGAAGTGTGTGGGACGCACACGATGTCAATTGCAAAAGCGGGAATAAAAAATGTTCTCCCAGAAGGCGTGAACCTTATTTCAGGTCCAGGCTGTCCGGTTTGCGTAACGCCTGTTGGCGCGATTGATGAAATCCTTAAATTATCTGAAAACGAAAATATAATAATTGCAACTTATGGCGATATGATAAAGGTTCCAGGCTCTACTAAGGGTGATAACCTTGCTAGAAGAATGTCGCTTGGCGCAAAGGCAGAAATTGTTTATTCGAGTTTTGATGCTGTAAAACTTGCAAAAGAAAATCCTGAAAAGGAAATTGTATTTTTAGGAATCGGCTTTGAAACAACGGCGCCGGGCACGGCAGCAGCTATAAAAATCGCAAAAGAAGAGAACGTGAAAAACTTTTATGTGCTTTCACTTCTTAAACTTGTAGAACCAGCGCTAAGGACACTTATAAAAGATCCAGAGTTTAATGTACAAGGCTTTTTGTGTCCGGGACATGTAGCGGTAATAATAGGAACAGATGGATTTGAATTTCTTGCAAGCGAATATAAAATTCCTAGCGTAGTTGCAGGTTTCGAGCCAAAAGAAATTTTAGATGCAATAAAAATGCTTATTAGCCAAATAAAAAATGGTGAAGCCAAAATCGAAAATGCTTATGAAAAAATTGTTTGCAAAGAAGGAAACATAAGTGCGATGCAAACATTAAAAGAAGTTTTTGAACCTCAAGATTGCCTATGGAGAGGCTTGGGAAATATTCCAAAGAGTGGGCTGAAAATAAAAGAAGAATATGCCGAGTTTGATGCGACAAAAAAATTCGGCATTGAAATAAAAGATGTAAACCAATCATCACTTTGTAGATGCGAAGATATTATATGCGGAAAAGCAACACCTAAAGATTGCCCAGCTTTTGGAGGACTTTGTACTCCGATGGACCCAGAAGGACCTTGTATGGTTTCTTCTGAGGGCGCATGTGCCGCAGCGTATAAGTATCAATTATAAGAGGAAAATTATGGATAAAATTATAACTTTAGATTATGGAAGTGGCGGAGCAAAAACGTCGGAACTTATTGAAAATTTAGTAGTTCCAAATTTTAATAATGCTGCACTTAATAATTTACCTGACGCTGCATCCTTAAAAGGAAAAAAGAAAATAGTTTTTTCAACAGATAGTTTTGTTGTTAGTCCGTATTTCTTCCCAGGCGGAGATATTGGAAAACTTTGCGTTTGCGGAACTGTAAACGATTTATCTGTAAGTGGCGCAATTCCAAAGTATTTAAGTCTTGCTTTTATTATCGAGGAAGGATTTCCTTATGAAGACTTAGAAAAAATTGTTAAGTCAATTAAGGAAACTGCCGCCTGCGTTGGTGTAAAAATTGTAACAGGCGATACCAAGGTTGTGGAAAAAGGAAAAGGTGATGGACTTTATATAAACACAGCAGGAATAGGCTTTGAAAAACTTGCCGGACTAAGCGCAAAAAACATAAAAGATGGCGACGCAGTAATTGTTTCTGGAAATGTTGGTGATCATGGAATTTCTATTATGACTGCAAGAAATCAAAATCTTATTAAAGGTGAAGTTTTATCAGACTGCATGAGCGTAGATAAAATAGCACAAAAGTTAATGGGACTTAAAAAAGATTTGAAAGTAATGCGTGACCCTACTAGAGGAGGACTTGCTACAACGCTTTGCGAATTTGTAGAAGGAAGTGATTTTTCAATTGAACTTAATGAGATTGATATTCCAATAAGTCCAAAGGTTTTAGCAGCATGCGATATATTAGGACTTGATCCGCTTTACGCAGCATGCGAAGGAAGGTTAATCGCAATTGTTGATTCAAAAAAAGCTGATAAGGCCTTAAAGTTAATTCAAAAAACAAAAGGCGGAGAAGGCGCAAAAATTATTGGAGTCGTAAATAAAAAATACCCTGGAAAGGTTTACGTAAAAACAAAAATTGAAGGTAGCAGAATATTAAGCAAATTAGCGGGGGCACAACTTCCTAGAATTTGCTAGATAATAGACATTTCGAATATAAAAAGTTGAAAATTATGGTATAATTTAGGTATGTATTTTAAAAAATACATACCTATTTTTTATAAGTGTTTTATAGTAATTATATACAGTAATAATAAGGAAAAAGGAGAATTAGATATGCAGGGGTATAACAAAATTTTTATTACTCCAGAAGAAGTTGTTCCTACAGCTAAAAAGATGAGAGAAGAGGGAAGACCTCTTGCAATGATTCATGCATTTCTAGACGAAGAAGGAAAAGCGAACGTTTCTTACGAATACGAAGTTGATCCTAATATTGAATCTTACACAGTTGTTGGATGCAATACACTTCCTACGATTTCAGATATTTACGATTTGGCAGCCGAGTGGCCAGAAAGAGAAATTATGGAACTTATGGATATCACGTTTGAAGGCGTTGATACAAGTAAGCGTCTTTTTATGCCTGAGACAATGCTTAGTGGCCAAGGCCAAATTTTAGTAACACCAATGGAAAAATTAATTGATATTACTCATAATGGAGAGGAAAACAAATGAGCTATATAGTACCAATAGGACCTTACCATCCAGCGCTCGAAGAGCCGGTCCATGCAAGATTAAATGTTGAAGGCGAAACAATAAAAGATGCCGAAGTGTTTATTGGATATAACCATAGAGGCATTGAAAAACTTGCTCAGCAAAAAAACTATATTCAAACACTCGTAATGGTTGAGAGAGTTTGTGGAATTTGCTCGCACTCACATGCACTTACATTCGCAATGGCAACAGAAACAATTGGCCAATTAGAAGTTCCTAAAAGAGGTCAATATATTCGTGTTATCGTTGCTGAATTAGAAAGACTCCATTCACACTATTTATGGCTTGGAATAGCACTTCATATTATTGGCCATGATAGTTTGTTTATGCATACATGGGACGATAGAGAAGCAATTATGGATATCTTAGAAGAAATTTCGGGCAACCGTGTTAACTACGGAATGGTCGGAATAGGTGGAGCAAGAAGAGATATCTCTGACGAAACAAGAGTCCGTGTATTAAAGATGTTAGATAAAATCGAAGAGTCTAATGAAAAATTAAAAGACATTCTTCTTTCGGATAAAACAGTTGCTCTCAGAACTCAGGGCGTAGGTATTTTAACTACAGAAGATTCAAGAAGAATCGGTGCAGTTGGACCACAAGCTCGTGCGTCGGGCGTTCCTGTTGATGTTAGAAAAGATGCACCATACAGCAGTTATGATGATTTTGATTTTAACATTTCTGTATTTAATACATGCGACGTTTTCTCTAGAGTTGTAGTTAGAGTTTTAGAAAACTTTGAAAGTATAAAGATAATTCGCCAAGCACTTGATATGCTTCCTGAAGGACCTATCAATTTAGGAAATAGAATGTTTAAGATTCCTGAAGGTGAAACAATGGTTAGACATGAAGCGCCTCGAGGACAACTTTGCTATAAGGTTGTATCTAAAGGCGGAGATTGCCCTGCGCGTGTAAGTATTCATGTTCCGACATTCAAGAATGCCCCGACAGTGCCTACTATGTTAAGAGAAAATTCAGTTGCTGATGCAGGACTTATTATAGCTAGCATTGACCCATGCTTCTCTTGCATGGATAGATAGGAGATTTATGCACGAACTTGCAATTACGGAAGGCATAATGGAAGCAGCTTTGCCAGCAGCTATGGAAGCTGGAGCAAAAAAGATTTTAGAAATTAGACTTAAAATCGGTGAGCTTTCAGGAGTTATGCCAGAGTGCATAGAAGAATATTTCAGCATAATAAGCAAGGGCACAATTGCTGAAGGTGCAAAAATAATAGTTAAAAAAATTCCGATTTCTATTCATTGCAACGAGTGTGACTTTGAAGGTGAAATCGAAAAAGGGTCCAGTGCATGTCCTAAATGCAAAAGCGCAAACTTTAAGATAATTTCTGGACGCGAATATTTTGTAGATAATTTAAAAGTAGAATAAAAATAACTAAAGGTTTTAATAATAGAAGGAGGAAAGAAGTGAGGAAGACAACATTTCCCGCATTTATAGCAACTTTTGTAGTCAGCTATTTATTGTGGCTTGTTTTAACCGGACAGGTTATCGATATCTTCAAGGGCGAAGCTAGTATCGAAATATTAATTGCCGGTGTTGTTGTCTGCGTTCTTGTGGCATTGTTTTGTGCAAGATTTTTTATTCACAAGAACCCATGGCATCTATTTAATCCAAAGAGATTCTTCACATTGTTATATTACTGCGTAATTGTTTTCATGTGGGAACTCATTAAAGCAAATGTAAACATGGCTTTGATTGCACTTAATCCAAAGCTAAAAATTAAACCGGGGTTTGTTAAGATTCCTTCAGAAGTTGTTAGCGAATATGGTCAGGCTATGCTCGCTAACTCGATAACTTTAACACCGGGAACAATGACAATGGATATAGTTACACAAGAAGGAAAAACTTATTACTACATCCATTGGATTAATGTTGAAAGCGAAGACCCTAAAGAGGCTGGCGAAGCTATTAAGGGTACTATGGAAAAATGGATCAGGAGGATTTGGGATTGAACGAGTATATTTTCTTTGCAATTTGTTTTGCAACAATGGCTTTGGTCCTTGTCTATAGACTGATCAAGGGACCTACGGCAGCAGATAGAGTTGTGGCAGCAGATTCTATAGATATCTTAGTCGACATGGCAATGATTTTATTTGCAATGTATTCGGGACGTAGTATCTATGTAGATATAGCTTTCATCACTGCTATTTTTGGATTTATTGGAACACTTATTATTTCGAAATATTTGGAGGGCAAACTATGAGAATTGTTATTGATATCTTAATCGTTATCAGCATATTGTTCGCCCTTGCTGGTGTTGTCGGAGTAATTCGTATGCCGGATTTATTTACAAGAATGCAATCTAGCACAAATATCGCAACACTAGGAGTTATAGGTGTTTTAATAGGCGGAATTTTATATGCTGCAATTTATTTACATGATGCAGGCATGGGAATAAAGATGGCTGTATTACTTGTGTTTTATTTAGTAACAAATCCTATAGCGTCACATGCATTGGCGAGAGCAGGCTATAGGCATAAGGTAAAACCAACAGACAAAACAGTCTGTGACAAATATGGGGAGGATTTAGAAGATGAGTAATGCTATTTTTTCATTACATACAATTGTTTTAATAATTGTTATTGTTGCTGCATGCTTCGCAATTTTCTCCAAGAAGCTTCTTACTAGCGCAATTGCACTTGGCGTTGTGGGCTCCGCGATTGCTTTAACATTCGTTTTATTGCAAGCTCCTGACGTTGCGATTGCCGAAGCTGCAGTAGGCGCAGTTCTTACAACTGTGTTATTTATCATTGCAATACGAAAAACAACAAAGAAGGAGGATGAAGAAAAGTGATTAAAAAAGTCGTTGTAGCAGTCAGCATCTTCATCATCTTTGTTGCAGGAGTACTTGCAGCTTTGTATGCATACAAAAATGTTGACATACCTTATGAGGGCGATACAAACGTAGTTGACCTTATTGACGATACATCTAATTATGATAATAAAGATGCAGAAGGTATAGCTGATATCATTGTTAATGAAAACCTTGATAAAACGATGGCAGCTAACAACGTAGCAGCTGTTGTATTTGATTATCGTGGATACGATACATTAGGTGAGGCTTTCATTCTTGTTACAGCTATAGCAGGAACGTTTGTTATCTTAGCTACTCATAAAAAGAAAAATAATAAAGAGGAGGATAAGTCATGAAGTTCAAAGATGGTATTGAAGAACGTCACGTAATAGTTAAATGCGGCGTAGACAGAATCCTCCCATTTGCACTGTTATTTGGTATTTATATTATCTTATTCGGAACCATAAGCCCTGGCGGAGGATTTCAAGGTGGAGTTATGGTTGCGAGCGTAGCTATATTCTTATATTTAGCTTATGGGTATAAAACAGCAACAGAGGCTGTTAAATTCAGATACTTAAGCGTAGTAGAAGCACTCGGCTCAATTATCTATGTTATTTTAGGATTTGTTGGAATTTTTGCCGGAGCTGTTTTTGCTAAGAACGTATTTTTTGATGATGGAGAAGTAGGAAACTTAATTAGTGCTGGTAATATCACATTCATGGGTTACGCAGTAGGTATTAAAGTTCTTACAGGTATGGGCTACCTTATCTTAGTACTCCTTGGACTTTTAGCACCAGGCGTAGGATCTAAAGAGGAAGAAGGCACAGAAGAGGAGGATGAAGAATGATAATAGTTAATTATTTTGCATCCCTAATCCTTATCTGCCTAGGACTATATGCTCTATGTACACAAAAGAATTTAATAAAGATGGTAATCGGACTTAGCTGTATCGATTACGGTGTAAATCTTTTTATCGTAAGTGTAGGCTTTAATGAAAATGGTACAGCTCCTATTTTCACACTTTCAGATTTACTTAACGGAGTTACAAGTACTTTCTTCGTAGACCCTGTACCACAAGCTTTAACACTAACATCAATTGTTATCGGTGCATGTGTTGATGCTATGGCGCTTTCACTTATAATTAAGATTTTCCAAAAGTATCAAACAATTAATACAGATGAAGTAAGGAGGATTCGCGGATGATATTCTATGAGCATTTTCCGGTAATCGCCGTAATGGGATTGTTCCTCGGAGCTTTCTTACTCGAGATTTTCGGAAAAAATAAAAAGATAGTTAGAAATATTTTAGCTGTTGGTTTTCTGGGAGCGGCTTTCTTACTTGTCGCATATTTATTCAAACCAGTAATTCTTGATGGCGAAATAATTTCATATTGGATGGGTGGATGGACACCAGTAGAAGGATTTGCAATTGGTATCGGATATGAAATCGATGCACTAAGTTTATTCTTCGCGCTAATAACCATCTTCACCTCACTTATGTCATGTATCTATTCGTTTAGATATATGGAAAGAGATGACCACCTTGGCCATTACTACACATTACAACTTATGCTTACAGCATCTGTTTTAGGTCTTGTAATGACAGGTGATATCTTCAATATGTTTGTTATGATTGAAATCATGACATTCTCATGTGTTGCTTTAACAGCATTTAGAAACAATAAGAAAGGTGCGTTAGAAGCAGCATTTAAGTATTTGGTAATTGGATCGGTTGGTTCGAGCTTTATCTTAGCCGGCATTGCACTTCTTTACTTACAATGCCACACATTAAATATGGCTCAACTTTCATCGATACTTTCAAGCGGGCTTTCAACAACAACGGTTATGGCGCTTTCGTTTATCTTTATAGGCCTTGGCGTTAAATCTTATATTGTTCCATTCCATACCCCGGCAACAGACTCATATACAACTGCACCAACATCAATGTCGATGGTATTTTCAGGAATGGTTAATAAAGCCGGTGTATATGGAATGATAAGAGTTATGTACATTGTATTTGCCGCTATGGATTCAAAGACAATACAAATTGTTTTGGTAATCTTTGGCATGGTAACAATGTTTATTGGTGTAACGATGGCTCTTGCGCAACATGACTTTAAGAGACTTCTTGCTTACCACAGCATTTCTCAAATAGGTTATGTAATTATGGCAATTGGCTTAGGAACTTCACTTGGTCTTCAAAGCGGACTCTTCCATGCAGTAAACCATACTTTATTCAAAGGATTATTATTCCTTTGTGCTGGCGCAGTATTTTACTCAGTTGGAACTACTAACTTGGATAAACTCGGTGGACTTTCAAAGAAGATGCCTAAGACAACAATTTGTTTCTTGATTGGCGCTTTCTCGATTTCAGGCCTTCCACCATTTAACGGATTTGCTTCTAAGTGGATGATTTATCAAGCTACATACCAAAAGGGTATTGAAGACAATAACTTCTTATTCATAATTGCAACTATTGTTGCTGTTGTTGTTTCAGTAATGACACTTGCTTCTTTCATTAAAGTTACTCAGGCAGTATTCTTCGGACAACTTGGAGAAAAATGCAAAGACGCAAAAGAAGTTCCACTTTCAATGCGAGTTCCTATGTGGATTATGTCAGTACTTTGCTTATTCTTTGGCGTTGCATATCCATTAGTAAGCAAGTTCTTACTTGTACCTGCAACAGATGCTTCGCTTAATATTACAAATTATATTGATAAGATGATGGGAAGTGGCTACGCTGCTAATGCTGGCGTAGTTGGAACTCCAATCCAGGCAGCAGAGTTTGGATTCTGGAACCCAACACTTTGGCTACTTCTTTTCGTAATAATTTTAGTAGCAGTTTTCATCGTAATTCTTACAGGTCAAAATACAAGAGGTCCTGTGCTTAACGCAAGCGAAAAAGAAACAGATGGAAAATATGCGACATTCTTTGGCGGAGAAAAGAGCGAACACAGCCATGTAGGCGGAAGCGATCTTTTCTGGGGCTTTAAGAAAAACTTTAGTGGTTACTTTAAGTTTATGGATAAAAAACATGATGGCAACTTAAACAACTATGCTATTTGGGTCGTTGTTACAACAGCGATAGTAATAATTGTTTTCTTTGCCACATTTATTTAGAAAGGAGGTCCGACATGATTATACTTCAAGTACTTTCAATATTATTTTATATCTTAATATTCCCGGGCTTTCTTTTCGTTTTTGTAGTAGGTCTTCTTCTTGCCGGAATCGATAGAAAGATTTTAGCAAGAATGCAAAAGAGAGTAGGCCCACCTATTTTGCAACCGTTTTATGATTTCTTTAAGCTTATGGGAAAAGAAACAATAGTTCCTGAGGCTGCAAACAAAACGGTTTACTTAATAGCTCCACTTGCGGGATTAGCCAGCTTAGTTGTACTTAGTACATTTATTCCAACATTAGGATTTTTTGCCTTTAGTTGTTCCGCTGATCTTATAGTTATTTTGTACTTGCTTACAATTCCAGCAGTTGCAATGATAATCGGCGGTAGTGCTTCAGGTTCGCCTTTTGCTGGCGTAGGTATTTCTCGTGAGATGGTAACAATGATGGCTTACGAGCTTCCACTTATTATGGTATTTATCGCAGTTGCGAGAGTAGTTGGCGGAGGTTCTTTAAGCTTTTCAATGGAAAATATTTTACTTTTCCAAAATTATAATGGATGCCTTATTGCTCACCCGACTTTAATTCCGGCAGCAATTGCATTCCTTCTTATAATTCCAGCAGAGGTTGGAACTCAACCTTTCGATGTTGCTGAAGCAGAAACAGAAATTTGTGAAGGTGCAGTAGTTGAATACAGCGGAGCTCCTTTAGGAATTTTTAAGCTCAACACTGCTATAAAGATGTTTATTATGACAGCACTCTTCACAAATATTTTCTTGGGTGGAATCAACACTGGAATCGTAGTATTAAATGTTTTAATTGAACTTGCTATATGCGCTGGTTTAACAATTATATGTATGACTTTAATACACGCAATAACAGCTCGTCTAAAGATAGAACATTTATTTAAATTTTATTGGATAGTAGTTTCAGGATTAGCTTTAGTAAGCCTTATCCTTGTATTTCTTGGTCTATAGGAGGTAGAAAAATGTTTAAGAAATTAATTGCAAATTCGACAGCTAAATCTCCTTGGATCTATCATGTTAACACCGGTTCATGTAACGGATGCGATATCGAACTCGTTGCAGTTCTTACACCGAGATATGATGCAGAAAGATTTGGATTTAAGCTTGCAGGAACACCTAGACATGCAGATATAGTTGTTGTATCTGGTCCAATTACTAGTCAATCAAAAGATAGATTAGTTAGAACACTAGAGCAGGTTCCAGAACCTAAAGTAGTAGTTTCAATCGGTTCATGTCCACAATCAGGAAATGTATTTAAGGGTAGTTATTCAATCGAAGGACCACTTGAAAAATATGTACATGTTGATGTAGCAATCGCAGGTTGCACACCAAAACCAGAAGCAGTCATAGAAGGACTTTATAAAGCAACTCAGATTCTTAAAGAAAAAAGACTTGCTATGACTAAGAAGAAAGGAGGCGAGAATAAATAATGAATTTTCCATTTTTACCAATTGCAATAAAAAATTTATTCTCAAAACCTAGTACAGTTCTTTTTCCACAGGTTAATGTTGATGCACAACCTAATTATAGAGGACGTATTGCGTATGATGCTTCTAAATGTATCGGTTGCGGATTATGTATGAGAGTTTGTTCTCCAAGTGCTATTGAAAAGACAGTTGAAGAAGTTGAAAACGGTCAAAACATTACATTATCATTTAATCTTACTAGCTGTACTTTCTGCGGAACATGCGCAGACTTTTGTGCAAAAAAAGCCATTGCTATGACAGAAGACTACCACATGGTAGCGACAGATCCTGCCGAATTGGTTGTTAAGGGAACTTTCTTCAAAGAAAATAAACCTAAACTAACACCAGAACAAATCGAGGCATTGAAAGCTCAGGCAGCCGCCAAGGCCGAGGGCAAAACAGAATAAATAAAAAGCTCTTCCTAGGAAGAGCTTTTTAACTTCAATTATAATGCTCGCGGACCGTGCGAATTCGTTCCTGATTCGGAAAAACTCGCCGATAATGAACCCGATGGCTCCGCGAGTTATAGTAACATAATAATAAAACGATTCTGCGATTTTATTGTATTTACAACAAATAATATTTAATTATTTCATCAACCCAATTAATATCTAATGGTTCATCATCAGTTTCAGTAGTGATAATCATATTCTTCCAAGGGATCAATCCACATGAATAAAATTCTTTTAGTTTATTTACGTTTTCATCAAAATATTTAAAGTTACTTAATCCGCCAAGGTGCTCCCAATAATATTTTCTATAGGGATTACTTATGGCTTTACATGTTATATCAGGGAATCTCCATTTTCCGCCAACGAGAAAACCTTCCTCATAATGGAATGGCACTCCGAAATGTACTAATCTGGCAATTATATCTGCTTCACTTTTACTCCGAACTTTTAATTCAGGAATGACAGTCGGAACTTTTAGCCCTTCAGGCCTATATGGATTTTTGTAGTAATCCCCAGTCCGCCATTTTTCTAACTCCTCATTAGAATTTTTCAAAGAAGGCACAATCAGTTCTTTTATACCTGGATGTGTATTTAGAAAATGTTCAGCATCAGGTTCATCTTCTAGTATCTTTAGATATTGATTAACAACATTTAATTCATGCTTAGCATCGTTAATCCTCTTTTTTGCATATTCCCCCTGCGCAAGAAGAAGCGTCTCTCTTGCGTCTTTCGGAAGATATATTTCTTTATAACTTCGCCGATTACTTTTTGTTTTATTGGAGGTAACTAAATCTTTGTAAACTCTTTTTGAATAATAAAAACTGCCATTTCTTTGCCTTATGTTAAGGCTTCCTTGAGGAAGCTTTTTAATGAATTTTTCCAAGGCAATAATTTCTTTATTTAATTCCCTTCTTTTTATTAGTAAATGGTCAATTATTCTCATAAGTGTTCCTTTCTTTTTTATGCCGCTCCAGAGAGAATGAAGCTGTGGAGGTGTAATTTTAGTGCTTTGAATCTTGGAAAATGCCGCTCCAGAGAAAAAATAATTGTAGAGCGTGAAAATTCTAGATTGGTGTTTAGAAAAATGCCGCTCCAGAGAAAAAATAATTGTAGAGCGTGAAAATTCTAGACAGATGTTTAGAAAAATGCCGCTCCAGAGAGAAAATAATTGCAGAGCGTGAAAATTCTAGACTGGTGTTTAGGAAAATGCCGCTCCAGAGATAAAATAATTGTAGAGCGTGAAAATTCTAGACTGGGTTTTAGAAAAATGCCCCTCCAGAGAGAATGAAGCTGTGGAGGTGTAATTAGGCTTTTGATAGAGTAGTATATTTTAGTGAAAAATATGTGAAGATAAACATAATAAAGCAGTTGAAAAAGCTCGTGTTCTGCGCGAGCTTTTAATTTATTTTTTAGATTAAGACTTTTGATAAGAAATCCTTTAGTCTTTCATTTTGAGGATTTTCGAAGAAATCTTTTGGATTGTTTTCTTCAAGGATTTGACCATGGTCCATAAAGATAACGCGAGTAGCTACTTCTTTGGCAAAGCCCATTTCATGTGTTACCACAATCATCGTCATGCCATCTTTAGCTAGCTTTTTCATTATATCTAAAACTTCGCCAACCATCTCAGGATCGAGAGCAGAGGTAGGCTCATCAAAAAGCATTACTTCTGGTTCCATTGCAAGAGCTCTTGCGATAGCAATACGCTGTTTTTGTCCTCCAGAGAGTTGAGATGGATAAGAAGTGGCTTTATTGCCTAATTGAACCATTTCTAGAAGTTCTAGAGCCTTTACAGAGGCGTCTTGTTTTTTCTTGCCTTTAAGCTTGATAGGCGCCAGAGTAATATTATCAAGAACCTTTTTGTGTGGAAATAAATTAAAATGTTGGAAAACCATTCCCATTTTTTGCCTATGTTTATTTATATCAGCATCCTTAGCGTTGATATCTTCACCATCGAAAAAGATTTGACCTTCGGTAGGTTGCTCTAATAGATTAAGCGAACGAAGGAAGGTTGATTTACCACTTCCAGATGGACCAACTACTACAACGACATCACCTTTATTTATATTGATATCGATTCCATCAAGAGCATGAACTTGTTCTTCAGTAGAGTTAAAATATTTTTTTAAGCCGTGGACTTCAATCAAAGCATTACTGTTCATTCTTTCTCAACCTCTTTTCTAAAAGTCTAAGTAGCTGGGTAAGAACAACTACAACAATGAGATAAATAAGTGCAACAGCGATTAATGGCATAAAAGCTACAAAAGTTCTGCCTCTGATTTTATCGCCTGCTCTAGTAAGGTCCATAATTCCTACGTATCCAGCTACAGAAGTTTCTTTTATTAAAACAATAAGCTCATTAAAGAGCATAGGAAGAATAACTTTTATAGCTTGAGGCAAAATTATATGAAACATTGTTTGAGTATAATTAAAACCTAAGGAACGACCAGCCTCGAATTGGCCAGCATCTATAGACATAATACCGCTTCTAAAAATTTCAGAAACGTAAGCTCCTGAGTTAATACCAAAAGCAATAATAGCAACAAAAATACCATTTTGTACATTAACCAGGATTACGAAATACATAATTAAAAGTTGAATAACAACTGGAGTTCCACGAATAATAGTGACAAATAGATTGCAAATAGCGTCAGCAATTTTTAATATAACATATCCAACGCCACCTTTTTTCTTCATGGCTTCACCGTTCTTATCATATGTTGAACGAACAGCAGCTATAACAACGCCCAATACGATTCCTATAAGAAGTGCAAAGATGGTAATGACTAGAGAGTTTTTTAAACCCTCTAGTATCCATTGCCATCTGTTGTCTTCTATAAAGCAAATTTGAAATTGGGAAACAAAATCCATAATTATTTAATATATTTAGCGACGATTTTATCTAATGTGCCGTCAGCCTTAAGTTCAGCCAAAACTTCATTAACTGTCTTAAGAAGTTCTGAATTATCTTTGCTGATAGCAGCAGCATATTCTTCTTCAGTATAAGCAGTTTCAAGAACTACTAATCCAGGATTTGCTGCGACATATTGTTTTGCAGGTTCTTTATCAATTACAACGCAGTCAATAGTTCCTTTAATTAAATCTTGCACAGCATCAACACCTGTGTTGTATTCTTTTACATGCTCCTCGCCAAAGTCATCAGCGCAATAAATGTCACCAGTGGTGCTTATTTGAACACCGATAAGGTTAGCGTTTGCAAGATCGTCAGGTCCTTTAATAGGAGAACCTTCTTTTACAATAATAGCTTGAATTCCTGTTGCATAAGAATCAGAAAAGTTTACACTTTGCATACGCTCTTCAGTAACAGTAAGACCAGCAAGTCCAATATCATATTTTCCAGTGCTAACACCGGCGATAATTGAATCAAATGCAACATCTTCAATTTTTAATTCCATGCCAAGTTTATCAGCAATGGCTTTAGCGATTTCAACATCAATACCAGCAAAGTCATCACCCTCTTTAAATTCATATGGAGGGAAAGTAGCTTCTGTTGCCATAACTAAAGTGTTAGATTTTTTTGCCTTAGATCCGCCGCAAGCGGTTAATGAAAAGGCTATAACCACCATTAAAATTGAACTTAAAATAATTGCGCTTAATTTTTTCATTGTAATTCCTTTCTACTGAGCATACATAAAAAATTCAAAAAATATGCATAAAATATACTAAAATATTCAAAAATAATGAATACTATGAATAATAATGCTAGTTATTATAACATCAAAAACAATAAAATCAAGAGTAAATTTGACAAAAAAATTGATAATAAAAAAAATTTTATAAACATGTTGCATAAAAAGAGCAGATTATATATTATATACATCACGACTTTAAGGAAAACATTATGAATCAAACTGTATTTAACACAATTTTAGAAAGATATCCGCAAATTGGTTTGCCTATAAAGGAAGGAGCTAAGGACACACTTGAGTATGAGAAGGCTGTGCTTAGAGGTCTACCTATAGTGCATGTTGCGAACGATTTTTCAGACAATAAATGTGATTGCTTAGAAACTGAAGATACACCTGCTGGCGAAGCAAATATCCTTTATATGGATGATAGAGAAGACTTTGAAAAAGTAATTCAAAAACTTGCTCATAGATGCGAACCAACAAAGATTCCAACATCAATGGGTGCATCTACAATTAGCGGTCTTATCAATTGGGAAAAAATTCATCAGCATGAAAAGGAATATAAAGAAGGTGGCGGAGCTTTTTGGGGTCTTGAGTTTAGTCTATTTGTTAGTGAACCTGAAAACTTCCAAGATTCTTTAATTGTTCTTAGCAGCGGTGAGTACAGTGCGGTTGATTCAGAAAGCATTAATGAAATATTAGAAGATGAAGAACATCTATCAAAAGAAGAATGGAAGAAGGCTTCTATAATAATAAGAAAGTACCACGAACTTACACATTTCATTTGTCAAAAATTATATCCAGAGCATAAGAATGCAATAAGAGATGAAATTATTGCAGATGCAATCGGAATCATAGCAGTTTTTGGAGAGTATAAAGAAAAGGTCGCAAAACTTTTCTTAGGTATTGAAAAAGACACATATAGAGAAGGCGGACGACTTCAAAACTACTATTTTGAAAATGATCCTAAGAGTGTGCAAGAAAACGCAAGAGATTTAATAACACATTTAACAAAATTTTTAGAAGATAAAAAAGAAAAAACGATATATGATTTGATTATACAAATTGAAGAAAACGCGGTTGGCCTAAATAATTTAGTCACTGCTAAATAAAAAACAAAACTGTCTTGTAATAGCATATCGTAAGCGATATGCTTTTTTATATCTATGTATAGTGCTATAATTATTCTATGAAAGATTTTGAAAATCCAGTTATATCTAATGAAAGGCCAACAGCTATTTTAGTTGGTCTAGAGACTGACCAAACGGAGGATTTCGCCCATAGCATGGAAGAAATGCTCCTTCTTATTGATGCATGTAATATAGAAGTTGTATCATCTATTACGCAAAAACTTCCACATCCAGAAGCGGGTACCTATTTAGGAAGTGGTAAGGTAAAAGAACTTGCCGAAGAAGCTGGCAGCTTAGGCGTAGCCTATTGCATCTTTGAAGGAAATCTTTCGCCGGCGCAGCTTAAAAATATTCAAAAGGAAGTTGGCGCTGAAATTTGGGATAGAACAACGCTTATCTTGGAAATTTTTTCTAGAAGAGCAAAAACTAAAGAGGCTAGATTACAAGTAGAATCGGCGTACCTTCAATACATGCTTCCAAGACTTTCAGGAATGTGGCAACACTTAGGCCGTCAAAGCGGTGGAAGTGGAAGCAAATCTAATAAAGGTATCGGTGAAACCCAGCTCGAACTTGATAGACGGCAAATAAAGCAAAGAATGGCAGAGCTTTCAAAAGAGCTCGATATAATAAGTAAGACAAGAACTACTCAAAGACAAGGACGCATGAAAGGAAATCTTCCACGCGTTGCGCTTGTGGGATATACAAACGCAGGAAAGAGTACGCTCCTTAATAAGATGCTTGAACTTAATGAAGGTGAAGAGGAAAAGAAAGTTTTCCAAAAGGATATGCTTTTTGCAACGCTCGATACTTCGATTAGACATATTTATGTTGAAGGAAATAAAGATTTTTTACTTTCAGACACAGTTGGATTTATCGAGAAACTTCCGCACCAATTAATTAAAGCTTTTAGATCAACTTTAGAAGAGGCGATACATGCAAACCTAATATTAGTTGTGCTAGATGCTTCGGACGAATATTATAGGCAACATAAAAAAGTTACAGAAGAAACCTTAAAGGAATTATCAGCGGATGAGATTCCGAGAATTTATGTAATGAATAAGGCGGACTTAATAGAAGAAGTAAAAGATAATCTGCCAAAAATAAAAGATGACGAGATTTGGATTTCAGCAGAAAATAAAGTTGGACTAGATGAATTAATAAAAATGATTACCGATAAAGTCTATGCTGGAAATCAGATTTTTAATATTAAACTTCCTTTTGCAAAAGGAGACTTATTAAATAGGTTACATACACAGGCGAAAATAATTAAAGAAGAATATGATGCTGAAGGAACGATATTAGAAGTAGAAGTCCCAGAGCATTTAATCCACGAAGTAGTAGATTATATTATATGAGGTGAGTATGAAATTAGATAATTATAGAAAGAAAATAGATAAAATTGATAAAAAAATAGAAAAGCTTTTAGAAAGCCGTCTTGAGCTCTGCAAAGAAATTGGAACTTATAAAAAAGAAAACAATCTTGAAGTATTAGATCAAAATAGAGAAGACGCTATTTTAGAAAAAATCGATAGCAGCAATCTAAAACATAAAGACGAAATAAAAGAAATCTATAAAGAAATTTTTAATGAGGGCAAAAAGGTTCAATAATGAAACCTGAAATCTTAGCACCAGCAGGCACATACGAAGCGCTTGAAGCAGCGATAAAAGCTGGCGCCGACGCAGTTTATGTTGGCGGAAGTTTATTTAGTGCACGTGCATTTGCAGGAAACTTTGATGAAGAAACTCTCATAAAAGGAATAAAGTATTGCCATCTTTTTGACAAGAAACTTTATATGGCAGTTAATACTTTACTTAAACCTTCAGAAATTAAAAATCTAGTTAATTATCTTAAGTCATTTTATGAAAATGGATTAGATGCAGTAATAGTGCAAGATGTTGGTGTTGCAAAAGTATTAAAAGAAGAATTTCCTAATCTTAAACTTCATGCTAGCACACAAATGAGCATATCATCTTCTTATGGAGCAAAGTTCTTAAAGGAACTTGGATTTTCCAGAGTAGTTCCAGCTAGAGAACTTTCTCTTTCAGAAATAAAATCAATAAAAGAAAAAGTAGATATTGAAATAGAAAGTTTCGTTCATGGAGCGATGTGCTTTGCATATTCTGGAAAATGTTTATTTAGTTCATTTGCCGGAGGGAGAAGTGGAAATAGAGGACGTTGCGCTCAGCCTTGTAGACAATGTTATGAGATTTCTGATGTAGAAAAAAATGAAAAGAGTCTTACAGTAAAAGAATATTTAATGAGCCTTAAGGATATGTGCACGCTAGAGATTTTGCCAAAGCTAATAGATGCGAAAATTGAATCTTTTAAAATAGAAGGAAGGATGAAAAATCCTTCTTATGTTGCAGCAACTGTAAAAGCTTACGTTAAAGCAAGAGATATGTATTTGGAAAATAAATGGGATGAAGAAGAAATTCTTAAACTTAAAGACCAAATGCAAGATATATATAATCGAGGAGGATTTAGCCAGGGCTATTACTTTGAAGAGAAAGGCCTTGATATGCTAGCAACAAAAAGACCAAACCATCAAGGATTAAAAATTGGTGTTGTAAAAAAAGTTGCTCCGCCGCATGTGACGATTAAACTAGAAAAAGATCTAAATGAAAAAGATGTGTTGGAAATAATAGATGCGGAAGTTGAACTTACTAGCAATCAAAATGCAAAGACAGGTCAAAGTATAATCTTAAATGGAAAAGAATTTAAGAAGATAAATCCTGGTATGGAAATTTTTAGAACAAGAAATAATAGATTGCTCAGCGAAATCGAAGAAGAAATAATTAAGCCAGAAAAAAGTATAAAAGTTAATGCGCATATAAAAGCAATTGTTGGGCAGCCTATAGAAATAACAATTGAAGGTATAAAAACAGCTGGGAATGTTGTAGAAAAAGCGAAAAATGCACCAACTGATAAAGAAACACTTATACAAAAAATGTATAAGAGCACAGGAACAAATATAAAATTTGAAAATATTGAATGTGAAATTAGCGAAGATGCATTTGTGCAAATGAGCGCATTTAATGAGCTAAGAAGAAAAGCGATAGAAAATTTCAAAGAAGAAAAAGTTAAATGAAAAATTTAGTTGTAAGAGTAAAAACTAAAGAACAGTTTAATGCGGTAATTAATTTTAATGAGATTAATACCGTTATTGGTTCAAATGCAGTTTTTTCTTCGATGAAAGAAAGAAATGATAAAGATTTTTATTTAAGTCTTCCAGAAGTAGCTAGAGAAAATAAAATAGGTCAAGTTGAAAATGATATAAAAAAGGCTAAAGAAAACAATATAGGTCTTCTAATTAAGAATATAGATGAACTTGCAATGGTAAAAGAAATGAGTTTTGAGGGAAATCTTATTGGGGATTCATCTCTTTATGCATTCAATAATCAAGCACTTAATTTTTACAAAGATTTTTATACTAATATGAAATTTGTATTAAATGACGAGCTTTCAGATAAAGAACTAGAAAACTTAAAAGAGGTTTCTAAAGAAAAATTATTTTATAAAGCTTATGGCTATCAGCAACTTATGATAACAAACCAATGCATGAATAGAAATTATTGGGGATGCTTAAAGCCGCTTCTTAAATTTAAGGATGATAAAAATAATGAGTTCTATATTTCTAGTGAGTGTGGATATTGCTATGACATTGTTTATAATGGTCAGCCTACAAATATGTTGGACAAACTAGAAGAAATTAGTTTTGAGAATATTCTTTTAGACTTTACTATTGAGTCTGAAGAAGAGACAAAGAAAATTATTGAGATGGCGCTTAAAGCGGCGAAACATGAACAAATAAAATTAGAAGATAAGTTTACGAGAGGACATCATTACAAAGGTATTGATTAAAGGCTTAAGATATGAAAACTCAAGTGATATAATAAATTATATTAAGTGCGTTGATGAGATGATGGAAAGAAAAAAAGAATTATCGGAGATAAAAAAATGAAAATTCATGGTCTTCAAAAAATGAGATTATTAGATTATCCAGGAAAGGTAGCATGCACAGTATTTTTAGCAGGTTGTGATTTTAGATGTCCATTTTGCCATAACTCTGAACTAATAACTGGCGATGCCGAAGTTATTATGGATGATAAAGAGCTTTTAGATTTCTTAAAGAAAAGACAAGGCATATTAGAAGGAGTTGCTATAACTGGAGGAGAGCCTCTTCTTAGAAAAGATATAAAGGATTTTTTAATAGCTATTAAGGAATTAGGATATCCAATTAAACTTGATACAAATGGAAATAATCCAACAGTTCTTAAAGAACTTGTTAACGAAGGACTAGTTAACTATGTTGCAATGGATGTCAAAAACTCAAAAGAAAAATATGCTAGAACAATTGGATTTGATAAGTTTGATATAACGAATGTAGATGAAAGCATAAACTTTTTATTAAACGCAAATATTGATTATGAATTTAGAACAACTGTCTTAAAAGAACTTCACGACGAAAGTTCTTTTGAAGGAATTGGAAAATGGATACAAGGTGCTAAAAAATATTTTATTCAAAACTTTGTAGATAGAGATACGGTTGTATATGATGGGCTGCATGGATTTGATGAAGAAGAGTTAAAGAAGTTTTCTGATATCGTAGCACCATATGTAAAAGATATAGGAATTAGATAGCAGTATTAATAAATCGAGTTGTTTTCCGATTTTATATATGGACAATCACAAATCATTGTTGTGAATAATTCGGCAAGGGCTTCTACTGAAATATCAGGATATGATAACCAGTGCATTGCAGTTCTTACAATACCACCAGATAAGTAGTGAATAAGGTATTCTCTGTTTTTTTGCTCAAACAAAATTTGAGAAAATTCCCTTATGGCTTGTTCTATTCTTTTTTCAAATTGATTTATGAAATACAAATCACCATTTGGTCCGAGCAAGGTAACAAGATAATCTCTTATTTCGTATTCATTTTTATATTGAGTTATCAATGATTCCTTGAGCAAATTACGGATTTCTTTTAGTGAATATGTTGTGTTCTTTTTTATAGAAATTCGTTGTGTTGACTCAATGATATCAATCAATTCGTTTTCTATAGTTCTTAGAAGATCATCAATACTTTGATAGTATCTGTAAAATGTTCCTCTGTGTATATTTGCTTTTAAGCATATCTCACGAACAGTTATCTGGTTATAATCTTTAACCTTAAAGATTTCCATAAACGAATCTTTGATTTTTTTTGTAGTCTCTGATTTTTTTATTATATATTCTCCCATTATACCTATCTCCACAAAAATCTAAAATGCGACACATTGTCTTATTTTGTCCTTTGATTTTATTCTTTATTTTGATATATATCAAGTAGATAAAGTGGAATTGTATTAAGAAGTAGGAGGGAAAGTATGAATAAAATATCACCAAAAGAAAATGTAAAGTTAGCTTATGAGCATAAAGTGCCGTATTATTTACCGTCAATGTTTACCGACATTGAGATGTTTATTCCATGCCTTCCGATGGAAAGATATGCAGGATATGAAACGGGAACGGATGGTTTTGGTGTTGAATGGAAATATGAGCCTATGACTCATGCGCCGATGACAACACAAAAGCATCTTATTGATTCAATTTGTGATTGGAAAAAGGTTAAGTTTCCTGATTTAGATTCAATTGACTGGGAAAAACAGGCTTACGAGGATACTCACCTTGATATGATGGCATATATGAACGGAAAAGGCAGAATTCCTTTTGCTGATGGACACAGCATTATGGATACCGACAAATATATTCTTATTGGTAATATTAATGGGCCTTTTGAGCGTATGCATGCATTAGAAGGATTTGAAAATGCTTTGTGCGATTTGATTGAAGAGCCAGAAGCTTCAGCAGATTATTTTAAGGCAATATCAGACTGGAAAATAAAATTATTTAAAAAGCTAGCTGAAAATTATAAGGGTATAGATGGTATTAATGCGCAAGATGATTATGGTTCAGCACATGACCTTTTTATGCCTGTGGAAACATGGAGAAAACTTATTAAGCCAAATCTAGCAAGAATGGTTGAAGCCGTTCACTCAGAAGGATTACTTTACCAACACCACAGCTGTGGATATATAGAGCCGTTAATTGAAGACTTCATTGATATCGGAGTTGATGCGATAGATACTTGGCAGGGTGGTTCGAACCCTAACGTCGGTGAATTAAAGAAAAAATATGGTGATAAAATTACTTTCTGTGGTGGATTTGATAATCAGTATGTATTGGAAAAACCAGGCGCTACAGATGAGGAAATCAGGGCAGAATATAGGCGCGTTGTAGATATGATGGCACCCGGCGGAAGTTATATTGTGTTTCCAATTACAGTTGGATTTGATTTTATGAGAGCCTTTATGGATGAGCATTTCAAATATGGAATGAGTTTTTACGAGAGGAATAGGTAATTGAAAATGGATGATTTTAAGGACAAGATAGAAAAAGAAACAGGTTATTCTGTTGCGGAAATTAAAGAAGAGTTGGTCCTAGATGATACATGGGAGCCAGATGAAATGAAACGTCGGATGGCAGTTGAAATGCTTATACATGAACTTGGGAGTATGTGATATGAAGAATAAAGAATTATTTGAGCAGCGAGTTAAGAATATTGTAGATGCTACTAATTTTAAGGAACCAAAAAAAGTTCCGGTTGGATTTGATTATCTCTCATGGCCATATGTTATCGGTGGAAAAACATTAGAAGAGCTTATTGATTCGCCCGAAGAAAACTTAAAGGAATATTCAAAGGTATTTGATGAGGTCGAATTTGATTTCTCGTTTAATTTCGGAAATTACATTCCAATTGATGCGTATAGAATTTTAGGGTCAACGGGATATGCTTTGTGCAATGATAAATGTACAGTTCAGCATAATCAGGCAAATTCGATTTTTATGTCGGATGATGAATATGACATTTTAATTAATGACACAGAATTTTTCACGCAGGAATATTTTTTGAAAAAACGAGCAAAAGTTCTTAGTTTGCCGAAAGAAGAGGCACTTCCAAAATTAAAGGAGGCTGCTAAACGATTTATTAATAATAACTGGTTTACAAATGAAATGACCAGAATAGGCATCGAGGAGTACTCGAAAGTTCCACTAGTAAATATGGGGCCACCATTAAAAGCCCCGTTATCAGAAGATTATGGAATCTTTTCACCGACATTCTATGCGAATATTGATAATCTTTTTGACACATATCGCGGAATGATGGGTGTTTTTGAAGACTTGGCTGAAAATGTTGAAACTCTAGATAGGGCGATTGAAGCAATAGATAAATGTCAGAGCCTTAAGTTTCCTGCACTTTTGCCACAGTTTGATCCTCATCCTTTGCCATTTGGTGGAGTTGTTTTTCATATTGCTGGATTTCTTTCTAGAGAAAGATTCGAGAAATATTGGTTTAATGATTTTCGTAATTTCTTTATGCCTTATGCAGAACAAGGTAAGAAAATATATATGAAAGGGCAGGCATCATTTCTTCATGTTTTGGATTATTTTAATGAATTTCCAAAGGGAAGTATAATAATAGTATTGGATAATGATGATCCGTTTGAGGCTTATAAAATCATAGGGGGCAAACAGGTTTTAGCGGCAGGGCTTAGGACATCGATGTTACATACTAATGATATTGAAACCTGCAAGGATTATATTAAAAAGTGTTTTGATACTTTTGCGCCTGGTGGTGGATTCTTATTCTCGACCGATAAAGGATTAATGTCACCGAGCGATGCTCCTTTAGAAAAAGTTAAGGAATTATGGCATTTTGCCAATGAGTATTCTTACGGGAAATAATAAGCATGCTTTATATTTAGCGTGCTTGCGATTAGATTAATAAAATGCCAATAAAGATTGCTATTTGAGCAACACCATTTGTTATTTGTTCAATCCAGTTAGATTTAGGATCTGAACTATCAAGTTTTGTGGCAAAAACGCCCATAAGAACCATTCCTATTAATCCCAGTGCAAAGAATATAACTGATGGGAAACTAATAAGTGCATGACCTATACCAAGAAGAGATACTTTTGCTCGGTCTACAATTAAGGATACAATCATCAAAACAAAGCCTATAGGCATTCCTATTCTCATCTGAATAAATAAAAACCAAACATTTTTCTTTTTTAGTGCAACGATTACTTTCCAAAAAACTTTAAGGGCGCCAGATAAGAATATTATTATTGCGCTGATAAGAAATAGTGTGCTACCAAACAGGCGGCTTATAGCAATCATGCTTAAGCCGAAAAATAGTACTGGAATTGCATCAACAATTGCCATGGATAATGAAAAATTCTCAGGAATAGTATCTTTTGTTATTTTAGGTTTATCAGATTTTTTGCTCATAGTTCTCTCCCTTTGTAGTTGTACGTAAATTATACAATAACATTTTATTTTTATGTGATACTTGTTTTGTATTAAAACAGGCAAGTTGTTGAATTGTTTTATTTACGTAATCGTTTTTATTAGAATCAATTTTTGTATAAATTTACTAAATACAATTAATTTTTCTGCTTTTTATGACAAAAAGCGAATTAACATAAACACAAGATATAGTATTTTTTTACAAAATTATTAAAAGTTCACACAATATCTTGACATCTAAAAAAAATTCTATATAATCAAAAATGTTCACACAAAAATAAAAAAATGCAGAAAATTTGGGAGGGAATTATGTACCGTGTACTAAAACGTGATGGCGCAGAAGTTGAATTTAATATATCTAAGATTAGCGCCGCTATTTCAAAAGCTTTCGAAGCATGTGCAAAGCAATATCATCCGTCAGTTATTGATATGCTGGCTCTTCGCGCAACAGCGAATTTCGAAGAAAAAATTAAAGATGGGGTTATAAGTGTAGAAGAAATTCAAGATAGCGTAGAAGAAATTCTTTCTGAAGCTGGCTATACTGACGTTGCAAAAGCTTATATCCTTTATCGTAGACAACGTGAAAAAGTTCGTAATGTTAAAGCTGCTATGCTTAACTATAAGGACTTAGTTGACGATTATCTTAAAATTAACGATTGGAGAGTTAAAGAAAATTCAACAGTTACTTATAGTGTTGGTGGTTTAATTCTTTCTAACTCTGGTGCAATTACTGCTAACTATTGGCTTAGTGAGATTTATGATAATGAAATCGCTGAAGCTCACAGAAGCGCAGCTATTCATATTCATGATCTTAGTATGCTTACAGGTTATTGCGCAGGTTGGAGTTTAAAACAACTTATCCAAGAAGGTCTTGGCGGAGTTCCTGGAAAAATTACATCTGCTCCAGCTTCTCACCTTTCAACACTATGTAACCAAATGGTTAACTTCCTTGGAATTATGCAAAATGAATGGGCTGGCGCTCAAGCTTTCTCTTCATTTGATACTTATCTTGCACCTTTTGTTAAAGTTGACAACCTTACACAAAAAGAAGTTAAACAATGTATTCAGTCATTTATTTATGGTGTTAATACTCCTTCTCGTTGGGGAACCCAAGCACCTTTCACAAATATTACTTTAGACTGGGTTGTTCCTAAAGATCTTGCTCTTCTTCCTGCTTTAGTAGGCGGAAAAGAAATGGATTTCACTTATGGTGATTGCCAAGAAGAAATGAATATGGTTAACAAAGCTTTCATCGAAATTATGATTGAAGGCGATGCAAACGGCAGAGGATTCCAATATCCAATTCCTACATATTCAATTACAAAAGATTTCAATTGGGACGAAACAGAAAACAATAAGCTGCTCTTTGAAATGACAGCTAAATATGGTACTCCTTACTTCTCAAATTATATAAATTCAGATATGGAACCTTCAGACGTTCGAAGCATGTGCTGTCGTCTTCGTCTTGACCTTAGAGAACTTCGTAAAAAATCTGGTGGTTTCTTTGGCTCAGGTGAATCTACAGGTAGTGTTGGTGTTGTTACAATCAACCTTCCTAGAATTGCTTATCTTGCAAAAGACGAACAAGACTTCTATGAGCGTTTAGATAAATTGATGGATATTTCTGCACGAAGCTTAAAGACAAAACGTACAGTTATTACAACGCTTCTTGATAATGGTTTATATCCATATACAAAGAGATACTTAGGTACTTTTAATAACCACTTCTCAACAATTGGTCTTATCGGTATGAATGAAGTTGGACTTAATGCTAAGTGGTTAGGTGAAGATTTAACTAGCGAAAAGACTCAAGCTTTTGCTATCGACGTATTAAACCATATGAGAGAACGTCTTAGCGATTATCAAGAACTTTATGGTGACTTATATAACCTTGAAGCTACTCCGGCTGAGTCAACTACTTATCGTTTTGCTAAACATGATAAAGAAGAATTTCCTGATATTATTACAGCTAACGAGAATGGAACTCCTTACTATACAAACTCTTCACACCTTCCAGTTAGTTATACAGAAGATGTATTCTCAGCTTTGGATGTACAAGATCAGCTTCAGACATTATATACATCTGGAACAGTTTTCCATGCTTTCTTAGGAGAGAAACTTCCTGATTGGAAAGCAGCTGCTAATCTAGTTAGAAAGATTGCTGAAAACTATAACCTTCCTTATTATACAATGTCACCTACATATTCAATTTGTAGAGAACATGGTTATCTTGTTGGTGAGCAATATGAATGCCCAATTTGTGGTGAGAAGACAGAAGTTTATTCTCGTATTACTGGTTACTATCGTCCTGTTCAAAACTGGAATGATGGTAAGTCTCAAGAGTTTAAGGATAGAAAAGTTTACGATATTGGAATTGCTACTACAAAAAATCCTGGAACAGCTCTTGCAGAAGAAAAATTAAGAAATATTGCTCCGATTGATTTAGGATTTGCTAGTGAAACGGCTACATTATCAGACGATTTTGAACTTGAGACAGTTTTAGATGAAGTTGATTTCTTAGATGATGAAACTTTCGTTGAAGATGAAAGTATAAATGAAGAAGAAACTTATTTCGAGGAAGAAGTTAATTTTGAAGAAGAACCTATTGCCGAAGAAGTAATTCTTTTTGAAGAAGAACCTATTTTTGAAGAAGTAGAAACTACTCTTGAAGAATCAGATCCTATATTAGGACCACAAGATGAAGTTTTAGTAGAAAGCGTAGCTGCTGAAAATCTTGCAAGACCAAACTTATTGCTATTTGCTACAAAGACTTGTCCAAATTGTCGCCAAGCAGAGGCGCTTCTTGATGAAGCTGGTATAGCTTACAACAAGATTTTGGCTGAAGAAAATCCAGATTTGGCAATGCAGTATGAAATAAGACAAGCTCCAACATTGGTTATTGAAGGAGCTGAGCAAGGTAAAATGATTGGCCTTGGAGAAATAAGACAATATATAAGCCAGGCTTTATAAAAAATAAAACTTGATGAAGGGCCTGAAAAATCAGGCCCTTAAATTTTCTTAATAAGAAGGGGTAAATATGATTGACGTTATCATAATTGGAGCTGGTCCAGCGGGTCTTACTGCAGCACTTTATGCAGCTAGAGCGGGGAAAAGCGTAAAGATATATGAAAAAGAGAATATTGGCGGACAAATCCTTTATTCTCCTTTGGTAGAAAATTATCCAGCAATTCCGCATATGCAAGGGTCTTTATTTTGCGAACAACTTTCTGAGCAGGTTAGAAGTCTTGGCGTAGAAATAAAAATGACTGAGATTACACAAATAGAATCTAGCTACGATTGTTTTGTCTTAAAAACTCCTATTGGTGATGAAATAACTAAAACAGTTATTTTAGCTACTGGCGCTGAACATAGAAGACTTGGAATTTATGGAGAAGAGGCTTTAGTGGGTGCAGGCGTCTCTTATTGCGCAGTATGCGACGGAGCTTTCTATACAGGAGAAGATGTTGCAGTTATAGGTGGTGGAGACACAGCACTTCAAGATGCAATATTTCTTGCTTCAACTAGTGCTCATGTTACGCTTATTCACAGACGCGATGAATTTAGAGCAGAGGATTCTTTAGTTAAGAAAGCTATAAATAATCCTAAGATTGAAATTATTACGAATCATGTAGTGGATGAGTTTATTACCGATAACGGATTTTTAACAGGAATTTATATTAAAGATAATCTCACTGGATTAGTTCAAGAAATAAATGTTAATGGACTTTTTGTCGCAATAGGACAAAAGCCTTGCAATGAACCTTTTGCAAATTTAGTAGATCTTGATGAAAACGGATATTTTGATTCAAAAGAGGATGCTCTTACAAAAACACCTGGTATATTTGTTGCTGGTGATGCCAGAAAGAAGAGTGTTCGTCAGCTTAC
>JAZRXA010000065.1:0-3977 GCA_045599965.1 Lachnospiraceae bacterium
ACACGAGGTATGTTTTATCACATGTATAAAGCGGAGAGCATCAGTGGCACGGAGTATCTGGATGTATCTAACGTAACAGATATGTCGTATATGTTCAGCACCTTCGGTAGAGATACCATCAACTCTGCGCCGAACGTGAGCAATTGGGACACCGGTAATGTAACGAAAATGGATTATATGTTCACAGAATATGGAGTTTACTCCACCGCACTTAACTTCAACCTTGATCTTTCTGATTGGAGTGTGGCAAACGTGAATTCTTATACAGATATGTTCAGATATTATAATAATGTACCAAGTAACTGGTCAGTCACCATCCCTGCAAAGACAGGCGAGCAGGCTAACGATGCGACACACTGGTATGTTGGTAATGGCACGAATACGGGGAAATACATTGTGCCGGCAAGTGGCAAGAGTTTCACATTGGCTACACCGGCACCGGCAATGCTTACAATGATGGCTCCGCCAAATTTTGACGAACAGGTCGATGAGACTATTACGACTGAGATAGAAGAAAATGAACCGGTCACAGAGGAGCCCACTCCGGAATCCGAACCGGCAGAATCTGAGGAGAAGAAAACCGGAGAACCGATTCAGCCTGTTGAAGCTGTGGTTGAGGAAAACATTGTGAAAGAAGAGCCGGTTATTACAGAGACAACGGATTAAGCATATTGTGTTTATTTCCACAAGGCGGAGAAGAATAAACCCTCTCCGCCTTGTTTCAGTTATGAGCATATCATCTGAGAATTTCCGTTGTCGTTTATCGTATTGACATATTCCCTCACTCGGGCAAGGGTAATAAAATATTCCCTGTGTCGGAGAAAGTCGATAAAATGTTTCCTCTCTCTGACAGGGGCAATCAAAAAGGGCTAAAAAGCGATTTCGTATTGAGCAACTGAGTTTAAGTTTTACGGCACTCCATAGATGGAGTGCTTTTTATGGGAGTTGACAAAAATTGTTTTAACGATATAATAAATTAGAAAGCAAGTACTCGACTGATATACAGCCAAATACTCGAATAAAGTATCGCTGAATGCTCGCACAAATATTAAATAAGAGTAAATTTATTAAAAATAATAAAGGGAATATAATGAAAGAATATTATCAAAGAATATCAGATATAGTCTTAGCAGAACATTTGGAATCCAAGGGTACTGTTTTAATTGAAGGTCCAAATCTATAAATTACAAAATGGTGAGGTTTCAAATCTGGTCGTCGCCTTAAAAATCCCTTGAGAAATCAAGGAATTTTTTATTTCACCGCCATCAAGGTTAGATGGTCTTAACCTAAATATAACAAATAGGTAATGCAATCAAATTCTCTCTTAAATATGTTTTTTTGTTAACCAAACATAAAATTATACCCATCCCTCTTTCCTTGTTAGGGATTTTATCAAGCACTTGATTGGCAGCACCCATACTGGCTTTAGGATTTCCTGACATTTTTATTTCAACTGGATAGAGCACTCCGTCTTCTTCAATAATCAAATCGATTTCATTTTCATTATATGAACTTCTGTCCTTGCCCCTATAATAAAAAATATTAAAACGATAATCTTTCCCTTCATTTGAATAAGACTTCAATATTTCAGACACTACAAAAGTTTCAAACATATTCCCAGCAACAGCAGAGTTTTTTAACGCATCTGCGGTTAACCATCTAGTCAAATAACAAGCAAGACCGGTATCTCTAAAATAAAGCTTTGGTGTTTTTATGGCTCTGCTGAGCGCGCTTGTACTATATGGCTGCAAAAGGTAAACGATACCAGTCCTTTCTAATATAGAAATCCAATTTTTAATTGTCGGTTCACTTACCCCAATATCACTGGCGATGTTAGCATAGTTAAGCATCTGCCCGGTTCTGGCGGCCACAGCCGTTAGAAACTTAGTAAACGTAATGCTGTCTGCCGAAATCAGTTCATTTATATCTCTTTCTATATAAGTGGATACATAAGAAGAATAAAAATCCTGCCAATCTCTTTCTATATCATATAATTCTGGGTAGGACCCTTTATGAATAGATTCCCATATATTATTGTAATCTTTTAGTTCAATTTCTCGTTCTCTTATATAATCTTCAGTTGGTACAAAGTGTTTGTTGAATTGAATTTGATTAATTTCCCTTAGTGATAGTCCGCATAATTCACACACGGATACCCTTCCGGCAAGTGATTCACTTACACCTTTCATTAACTCTAGTTTCTGTGATCCTGAAAGAATAAATTGTCCTCTGTCCTCCGATTCATCCACCTTTTGTTTGATTTCTTCAAGTATAGAACCTTCTTTTTGAACCTCATCAATAAACAGTGGACACGGATTGTTTAAGAAGAAGAGTTTAGGCTCTTCTTTTGCTTGCATTCTGGTTAATCTATCATCAAAATTTATTCTATTATATTCGGAAAACTCATGATTAATAAGGGTTGATTTACCAACCTGTCGCGCACCTACTATTAGGGTACATTTACTTGTTTTTACTCTATTTTTAAGTATTTTCGAGATAGCTCTTTGAATATACGCCATAACAAACCTCCGACTAATCTAAAATAGAACTTTATTATAGTCGAACGCTGTATAAATATCAATAGAACATTAAAAAAATTTATTCAGGAAAAATTATTAAGTAGTTTAAAAGTTGTAAATCTTGGTCCGCACATGGTCCGCAATGCGTCCCCAAGTAGCATCCTCCTTTCTAAGAATGTTGATTTTAAGGGCTTTTTTGAATGCCCAAATCTATAAATTGCAAAGTGATGAGGTTTCAAATCGGGTGGTCGCCTTAAAAATCCCTTGAGAAATCAAGGGATTTTTTATTTCTCCGGGTGGTCGCCTTATGGTCGCCACTTTCTTATCATTATATTTGGCGTAGCAGCTCTGACCTTAATGGTAACGCTAAAAACTTTAATAATGATCTACATTTACAATTATCAAACAGACTGGATTAATCAAGGTGGTCATTACTCAGATATTATTAAATGGAACAAATTGTTGACAAACTTTGATGCTACTATATAATGTACATATAACGAGCCACCGATAGACGGTTGGCCCAGAAAATATTAAGTCAAAACTGACCGCTTACTTTTTGGACGTAGGGCGGTCATTTTTGTTATCAGAAACGTGTTTGTTTATTTTTTCAATAAACTTACCGATTGAAATACCTGCGGATAATACCGCAATGACGATTCCAATACATGTCAAAATTTCTACTAACATAGGCATTCCCCCTTTCATAAAGTTAGAGGGTATGCGCCCTCTTCAAGGAGGGCCAACCGCCTACCGTTCAATGGTGGCTGAGAAATATAATAGCATAAATTAATTTTGATAACAATGCTTGTTATTATCTTTAATTCATTTTTTATTGTTAATTGTTGAGGGTGGTCGCCACTTTAACCCGACAAATCAAGAATTTGTAGGGCTCTTTGGGCTGTGGATTTATGGATAATCGGCGCTCGAAGTGGAAAGGACGCGTACAACAAAAAGTTGTCCGCATACTTCCCACTTTCTCGCAACCAAGCCGATAATCCACAAATCCAACAGCCTCTACTGCTATGTCCCATTGCGTCGCCTACCGGCGCCGCTTCGCTGGCTACGCCAGCTCCATATATTAATCCAAAATAAAATGTTTTGATAAAATTACCGAAAAAGGCACCATTGGTACCCGAAACAACATGTTTTTTAAGTAAAATTATCAAATTTATTTATTGTGAGAACTTGTTGGAAAAGTATAGAAACTAAAAACCTTGATTTTTCAAGGTTTTTAAGCTTTTGTAAAATACGTCAAAATTTTTTACAACGCTTATTGGGTACCAATGGCCCCTTTTTCGGTAAAAATATTTTTTTAAAATTTATAAACTAAGGTGGCGCTCGAAAGAACGTGTACTGTCATTCAAAGTTAGCCACCCACCGTAAGTAGCGAAGAACGGCGCAGGGTCCTACTTAGCCCAAGCGCCGTAAGCTTCGCGTTTCATAACCATGAAAATT